>JBEIQS010000180.1:0-12178 GCA_040376425.1 Alphaproteobacteria bacterium
GCGGCACCACACAGGCGCCCCCCAGGCGCTCCAGCCAAACGGAGCGCGGGGCGCTGCCGAAGAGTCTGGTGAGAGAGTCTGCGGTCACCTCGCCGACTTCGGCTTCGAGCAGGGCCAAAAACTGCGCTTCCAATGCCCCAACCGAGATCCAGCCCCCGTCGGCACAGCGATACAGGTTGTACTGCGGCAACCCCCCGGTCAACACCTGGTCGGGGGCGGCTTGGGCAACGAGGTTGGCAAACCGGGTGGGCTGTAGTCCCACCAGCCCGTCCAACATGGCGATGTCCAGCCAGCAACCTTCTCCGCTCTGTTGCCGCTGCAGGAGTGCGCCCGCGATTCGCAGCGCCGCCGCAAGCCCCCCGGCGGCCAGATCTCCCCACTGAATCTTCGGAACCCGAGGATCCTCCGACAACATCCCCGCGAGGCACATGAAGCCGATGTCGTGGCCCGGCAGCAGGGCCATCGGCCCGCTCTGTCCCCACCCGGTGATGCTGGCGATGACCAGTTTTGGAAATTCTCTGCGAAGCTCCTCGGGGTCCAGGCCCAGTCGCTGCATCACACCGGGGCGGAAGCTCTCCACCAGCACGTCCGCATCGGCGAGCAGCCCTCGCAGCGCCGCCCGATCATCGGGGCGCTTCAGGTTCAGCGAGACACTCTTTTTTCCTCGGTTGATGGCGCTGAACCACAGGCCCGTACCTTCATGCATGGGCTCGTAGTGCCGCAGATAGTCGCCCGTGCCGGGCTCCTCCACCTTGATCACCTCCATGCCCAGGCCTTGCAGGCAGAAGGTGGCGTAGGGACCGGGCAACAGCCGACTGAGATCGATGACCTTGTGCATGCCCCACAAGCTATCCCGAGCGCGGGGGTGCGTGTGGCGCCGTATCGGATAAGCTGCCGCTCTTGTTCAGGTGGCCCCGCGCATGGCATCTCTGGTGGATCTTTTCTGTCCCAACGTCCACGACGCACCGGTGACGGCTGCGGCCTATGATCCGTGGAGTGGCGTGCTGGCCACCGCCGATCGTCAGGGTGTGGTGGCGGTCATGCGCGCAGGAGAGACGACGCCGGGCCTGATTTTTCAGCCGGGAATTGCGGTTTCCGGGTCCTTGGGGCTGTCCCGGAAGGGGCGGCTTTTGGCCTGGGGCGATGACAACGGCAGCGTCGGGGTCTATCGGGTCGAGGATGGTTCGCCGGTTTTTGAGGAGCTACGGGACGAAGTCAGCGGGCGTGCCCGCGCGATGCGGGGGGTGGCGGTGAGCCCCAACGGCGATCGCCTGGCCAGCATCTCGGTCGACGGCCTCTTGCGCATCTGGAACCTGGAAAACAACAAGAAGGTGGCCTGGCAGGGCTTCGGGGGGCGCTCCATCCATTTTGATGCGCGGGGCACGCGGGTGCTCTGCCTGGATGCCACCGGCCAGCCGCGGGTGGTGGATCTGGGCTCCAACCAGGGGCTGCCGATGGACCGCCTCCAGATGCCTGCCGAGCGGGTCTGCTTTACGATGGATGGTACGCAGGTGATTGCGACGGGCCCGGGCGGCATCTCGCTGCTTCGGGTGTCCGACGGCCACCTGGTGGGAACGCATGCCGCTCGTGGTGGATCGGGCATTCTTGCCGCACTGCTTTCCCCGGATGGCAAGCAGGTGGCCGCGGTGAGTGCGCGATCCATCCACTTTTTCAATGCTTCCGATCTGACGCCCCTGCCCGATCTTTCCAAGCGCCACAGCGCCGCCGAGCCCACGGGGGCCGCCTGGTGGGGGGGCACCGGTGTGCTGGTGGCGGGGGAGGATGGCCAGCTCCACGGCGCGGGGCGGTCAGGGCCGGGACCGGTGACCACAGTGGGCGGCTTTGGCGACTATCGCCTGGTGGGCCATCGGGACCGCGTGGCGCTCTGGGTGGGAAATCGTCGGGAGCGCGAGATTGCCTGTGCGGGAAGCCCGGCCGAGGTACATGTGGACCGGGACGGCAACTATCTGGTGGTGGAGCCGGAGAATGGCCCGCTCCAGGTCTTTGACGTAAAGACGGGGACCAAGCTCTATGAAGGGGGAGGGGAGACCGTCCACGCCCACGAGGTGGCAGTGGGCGGCGGAGTGGTGGCCGCCCAGCTCCAGAGCGGGGGGGTGCTCTGGGTGGATGTGGGGAGAAACAAGGCTTTTCGGCTGGATTGGCCGGCGGTGATGGCGCTGTCGCATGGTGGCACATGGCTGGGGGTGGTCACGCCGCGCGGCGCAGTGCGGGTGTTGTCGCCGGTGACCGGCCAGCAGGTGGTGCCGGAGCCCCAGCTCACCGGCCAGGCCGGGGCGAAGCTCGTTGCCTTTATCAGCCGCAGACCTGATCTTCTGGTGCTGGATGGCGAGGGGGTGCTGACCCACTTCGATCTGTCCCAGTCGGTGCGCGACGGCAAGCCTGCGGTGGGTCGGGATGTGATCCAGCTCCATGGCACCGTGGACCGCCTCTGGGGGATCACCGGTGGTCAGTATGCTGCACTACGTTTTCCAGAAGGAGCAAGTTGCTCCATCCTTTTTGTGGACCTCTCTGCGTCGGTGGTGGCCACCGAGGTGACGGGGCTGCACCCCGGGGCCTGGGTGGATGCGGAGTATGGCCTGATTCTGGAGCCTGCGCGCGGCTCAGGCGTGCTGGAGCGCGAGCGCGATGGGACCGAGCGCCGCGTGCTGCGTGCGCTGTCCGATGGGGAGTGGGTGGCCTTCTCCGAGCGCGGTGTGCTGGATGCCTCGGAGGGCTTCGGCCAGGCCCTGAGCTGAACTACTCGACGGTCACGCTCTTGGCGAGGTTGCGCGGGCGGTCGATGTCCCGGCCCAGCGCCAGACCGGCGTGGTATGCGAACAACTGCATGGGAAGTACGGTCAGCAGCGGGCTGATCAGCAGGGGAGCCCGCGGAACGGCGATGGCCACATCGCCCAGACGACCGGCTTCGTGGTCGCCCTCGGTGTGGATGACCACCACCCGGGCCCCGCGCGCCCGCACTTCCTGGACGTTGGACAGGGTCTTGTCGCGCATGATGTCGTCGGGCACCACCGCCACCACCGGGGTCTTGGCGTCGATGAGCGCGATGGGGCCATGCTTCATCTCCGCTGCCGGGTAGGACATGCAGGGAACATAGGCGACTTCCTTGAGCTTCAGGGCGCCTTCCATCGCGACCGCATGGGACACGCCGCGGCCAAAGAAGAAGACATACTTGCCCGAGGTGAGCAACTCCACCGCCTTCAGGATGGGACCGGGATTGTCCAGATACTCCCGTACCTTATCAGGAACCTTCAGCAGCTCCTCTCCGAAGTTCTTGCCCTCGTGTGGGCCGAGCGCGCGGGTGCGGGCAAACATCAGGGCCGCGACCAACAGGGCGCCCACCTGCGAGGTGAAGGCCTTGGTGGATGCGACAGCAATTTCTGGTCCGGAGTGCACGTAGACGCCCCGCCCGCAGGTGCGGGCGATGGAGGAGCCCACGACGTTCACAATTCCCATGACCCGTCCGCCTTTCACCTGCACTTCCTTGATGGCCCCCATGGTGTCTGCGGTCTCGCCGGACTGGCTGACGGCCAAGAAGAGGTCGTTCGGCTCGATGAGCGGGTTCCGATAGCGGAATTCCGAGGCGATTTCTGCAAAACTCGGGATACGAGCAAGCTGCTCCATCGCATGGGCGCCGACCAACGAGGCGTGGAAGCTGGTGCCGCAGCCCAGGATTCCTATGCGTTGAATCGCTACAATTTCGCGGGGACTGAGATCCAGGCCGCCGAGGCGCGCGCCGCCCTCCTCCGGCACCACCCGCCCGGACAGGCAGCGGCGCAGGCTCTCCGGCTGCTCGTGGATCTCCTTGAGCATGTGGTGCATGTAGGCACCCTTGTCACCGGAGCCCCACTCCTCCTCCAGCAGGTGGATAGCGTGGTCAATCTTTGCACCGTCCAGGCGCGTGATCTCCCATCCCTTCGTCGTGATGCGTACCAGCTCGCGGTCCTCCAGGTACACCACCTCGCGGGTCAGCGCGGCCAGTGCATGGGGGTCAGAGGCCAGAAAGGTCTCGCCGTTCCCCTTGCCCAGGACCAGCGGCGAGCCATTGCGTGCGGCGATGACGGTTCCGGGATGATCCAGGAAGACCACGGCACATCCGTAGGTACCCTGCACCAATTGGAGTGCCGAACGCACCGCCTCCAGCGGGTCGCCGCGGTAAAACTTCCGAATCAGGTGGGGCAAAACCTCGGTGTCGGTTTCGGAGCGGAAGACCACTCCTTCTTCTTGGAGCCGCGCCCGAAGCGCTTGATGGTTTTCCACAATGCCGTTGTGGATCACCGCGATGCGCTCGGGCCCGTCCATATGGGGGTGGGCGTTGGCCTCGGTCACGCCGCCATGGGTGGCCCAGCGCGTGTGCCCGATGCCCGTGTGTCCGGTCAGTTCGGGGGGGACGGCCTCGATCAGCTTGCCGACCGGGCCGACCCGGCGACAGACGGCGATATTGTCGGCCTGCAGCACGGCAATGCCGGCGCTGTCGTAGCCCCGGTACTCCAGCCTCCGGAGTCCATCCAACAGCACATCCGGTACGTTCCGGGGACCCACATAGCCCACAATTCCGCACATCGATCGCCTCAGCAGGCCCGGCCTCTAACCCGTTGCCCGGGTTGTCGCCTCTTGACTGGTCAAGAAACCGGTTGCCGTGGAAAACGAAGGTGGACCGTGCCCCGTTCTCCTTCGGAGATGTAGCGAAGGGTCAGTACACCCGCCAAACGGCTCGCCACCCGCAGCCGGGCGCCCGTGGAGGGGTTGCGCGTGGCCTCCGGGTTCCACTCCTCAGCGGGCACTCCCTTCAGTCGCAGTACCACCACCCGCTCGTCTACCTCCACCTCGCGGGACTGGGACGGAACCTGCTCCACGGCGGCCTGAAACATCTCCGGAGGGACGCGCAGCAGGACCGGCGCTGGCGTAGGCAGGCCCAACAGCTCCCCCAGATCCACCCGGTGGGTCTGGTTGCCGACGGTCGGGAAGGCTTCCAACAGGCGAATCAGCCGTCCGGCTGTGCGGCTGACCAGCTCGGGACATTCCGGTCCCAACAGCTCGGCCAGTGCCTGAAGCGCTGACACGGGCCCGCGAAGGTCATGGAGGAGGTTGGCGATGGCCACCTCTCGGTCCAACCAGCCGCGAAGCATGGGATCCATCGTCAAAGTCTACGCCGCCCCGCTGGGGCTTGCATCTGTGCGGATGTACAGTTTTTTCAGTGCGGCCCATGCGGGGGCGGGCAGATAGCGCCCGGCGTCGCCGCCGTTTTGCGCAATCTCCTTGATCAACGAGGAGGAAATAAAGATGTGCTTCGGGTCGGTGAGGAGGAATACCGTCTCCACAGCGGGGGCCATATCCATGTTGGCGAGGCCGGTCTGAAACTCAAATTCAAAGTCTGTGACCGCCCTCAGGCCCCGGAGAATGGCGCGCGCACCGATGCGCTGGCAGTAGTGGACCAGCAGCCCCTCAAAACTGTCCACCGTGACGTTGGGCAGGTCAGCGGTGACCTGGCGCAGCAGCTCCATCCGCAGCTCCAGGGGCAGGGCACGGGCCTTGCGCGGGTTGTGGCCGACGGCGACGACCACCTCGTCGAAAAGGGTCGATCCCCGCCGGATCACATCCAGGTGCCCGAGCGTGACCGGGTCGAAGCTGCCCGCATAGACGGCTTTGCGCATTCCACCTCCCGGAGGCTTCTTATCGGGTGACGGGGGGAGGAGCACCTAGGGGCGCCGCCGTTTCCACCATCCGACTGGATCATCGCCGTAGTAGCGATCGAGCAGCTTGGAAAATCGCTCTTCGGAACGGATCTCTTCAAAGGCCGGGTCGATCCGGATGTCCTGGCGAAACTCGATGTTGTGCAGGGTGTCCAGCTTGCGCATCGCTGCGAGGGATTTTTGCAGGAAGCGATAGGCTTTGTCCTTTTCGCCTTTGGCCGCATAGATTTTGGCGCGGTGCAGATCGGCATAGGGGTCGTTGGGGATCACCCGCTCCAAACGCTCCATAATCGCCAGCGCTTCCTCGAAGCGACCCTGGTGGGCCAGACAGACCGCGAGGTTCAGCAGGGCATGGCTGTCGTCCGGGCCCAGCGCCAGGGCGATGCGGTACAGCTCCTCCTCTTTTTTGTAGTCTGCCGTACGTTTGTAGGTGAGGGCCAGGTTGTTCCAACCTGCAGCATCCTCCGGGTATAATTTGGTGTATTTCTCGTAGGTGCGCCGGGCGGCCTTGAAGTCCATCGCCAGGTATTCGTAGTAGGCGCGGATGGAGAGGGCGTAGGGGTCGTTGGGGTCGATGCGAAGGAGCTGTCGAGAAAGCTCCAGGTTCTTCTTGATCTCCTGCGCATCCGACCGGGCATCTTCGGTATCGTACCAGTCGGTGAAGCCCCAGCCTTGGGTGATGTGCTCGGCGATTTGCTTGCTCTCCGGATCCTCTCCCAAGGCGTCAGGCGCAACTTCAGGAGCTTCTTCCGAGTCTTCCGCCAACATCTCGGTGCCCTGTTCCACAACGGGAGGGGAGGTGGGCGCCTCGCTCTGCTCCTCCAGCTCGCCCTGTTGCACGCGCCGACCGAGGTTCTTGCCGCCGCGCGCTTTTTCGATGGGCCCGGCATGGCCAGAAGGGAGGTAGTAGGCTTCGATCTTGTCGCCAGAAGGGCGCGACTCGGTGGGCGCGATCACGCCCTGATCGGCGCCCCCATAGCGCTCCTGCAGCAGCCGGGCGATAAACTCCGGCGACGGCTCTGGGGCTGCGGCGGCCGGACTCTCACTGGCGAAAAGGGAGGAAAAAAGCTGAAGCTGCGCGATCAGCAGGCTGACCGCCAACACAATCACCGGCAGCACCAGATCGCTCTGCTCCAGGGCAAGGCGCGGAAAAAAGCGGCGTCGAATGACCCCCACTTCGATCCCCAGCTTCCCCCGCTCCAGGCTGGCGCCCTCGCCCTCCCGCAATTCGATGGTGCCTTCCCGGGTGGTGAGGTGAAAACCCCTGGAAGTAGGGTGCACATTCAGACCAAGCGGCAGATCGGGCAGTACCTCCGAGCCTGCGCCCACCGCGCGGCTCTCCACGGGCTTCCCGCCCCAGGTGACCTTCACCTGCAGCAGCCGCGTCCCCAGAGCCCATGTCAGCCAGCGCATCTTCCGAATGTAGCTGCAGCCCGGCTCAACGTCCTGCTTTCCCTTGTCACAATGCCCGGCACGCGGCGCGGTGGGACGATAGACTGCCCCATGCCCTCGGCAGCGGTGGTCATTATCGGGAACGAGATTCTCACCGGAAAATTTTCCGATGAGAACGGTCCTTTTTTGATTGCCCGGCTGCGGAGCCTGGGTCTGGATCTGGGGCGATTGGTGGTGGTGCCCGATCAGATGCCGGTGATGGTGGAGGAGCTGCGGCGTGCAACATCCAACTTTGATTGGGTGTTTTCCACGGGAGGTGTGGGGCCCACCCACGATGACATGACCTTTCCAGCGGTGGCCGCCGCCTTCGGGGTGCCGTTGGTGCGCGAGCCGGTGTTGGAGAAGATGATCCTCTCCAAATTCGGGGACAATGCGGCGGCACTGCGCATGGCCGAGATACCGGCGGGGGCCGAGCTGTGGTGGGATGGCGAGATCGCCTGGCCGCAGGTGGTGATGCGCAACCTGGTGATCTTTCCGGGGGTGCCCAAGCTGGTGCGCATGAAGTTTGATGCGATCTGCCACCGCTTTACAGGCACGCCGATGCAGACCCGTCGCATTCAGACCCTCGCTGAGGAGTCAGAAATTGCGGACGTGCTCACGATGGCGTCCCAGCGCTGGCCAGGCGTGGACATCGGTAGCTATCCCCGCTTCGAGGAGCGGCCCCATCGTGTCATTGTTACGATGGAAGCACGGGATTCCGAGGCGCTCGCGGCTTGCGCGGCTTGGCTTTTGTCTCATGTGCCAGGAGCAACTTCCGCGCCAGGGTAGACAGCGCCAGCCCATCCACCTCGGCCTCTGGCACCCAGCGCAGCTCGAGGTAGTCGCCGGTCTGCGGGGTCCCCACCAGCTCGGCTTCAAAAACCTGCGTGGTCAGGCGCAGGTGGGTGAAGACATGGAGAACCTCGCCTACTGGCTTCGGCCGGCGTAGCTCTACGGCCAGCCGGGCCCCCACCGATGCCTGCAGGTCGCTTCCCGCTGCCATGGGCGGCTCCCACAGCCCGGCCAACAGCCCGGAGAGGGGACGCCGGGCCATCAGGATCCGGTCGCCCGCCCGCACCAGCAGAGCGCAGGCGGTGGCTTCCGGTACCGCTGCGCGGGGCGCCTTCTGCGGATAGCGCTCGGGAGCGTCGTGACCGCGGCAGGTGCTCCGAATGGGGCAGAAGAGGCAGCGTGGACTTGAAGGAGTACAGATAGTTGCGCCCAATTCCATGAGAGCTTGGTTAAAGTCCGACGCCTGCCCCTTGGGAAGCAGAAAGGTCGCACGTTCCCACAGCTCTTTCTTGATTCTGACCGGATCTTCGGCTCGGGCGTCATGCCTGCAGAGCACCCGCTCCACGTTGCCGTCCACCAGCGGGGCGTCCAACCCCAGTGCGATCGAACCGATGGCACCCGCGGTGTAGGGGCCCACCCCGGGCAGCTCCAGCAGGCTGGCCACGCTGGTCGGAAAGCCGCCCAGTTCCACCACTTTCCGGGCTGCGGCATGCAGGTTGCGTGCGCGAGAGTAGTAGCCCAGGCCACTCCAGTGCTCCAACACCCGCTCCAAAGGTGCCTCGGCAAGTTCGCGCTCTGTCGGAAAAGAGCGCATAAATCGCTCAAAATAGGGGATCACTGTCTCCACCCGGGTCTGCTGCAACATCAGCTCGGAGACCAGGGTTCGGTAGGGGGAGACCTCTTCCCTCCACGGCATTGTACGTCGGGATTGTTGATACCAGGAGATCAGGGCGTCGGTGTCCATGGCGGCGTGGCTATCGCGCCGCCGCGCTGCCGGGAAGGAGATAGAGGGCATTGATGGAACCCCGCTACGGACCCCCGCCGGACCCCCGCGAGATTCTGGTGGCCGCCGGGCCGCTGGATCTGCCCTTGGCCTGGGTTTTCTGCCTGCTCACCGGGCTGTTGCTCCTGGCACTCGGCTATCGCCGCCGGTGGCCGCTGCTCTTCTGCCTGGGCGGAGTGGTGGCTTTGAGCGCTCCCTGGCTTTTTTGTCTGACATCCTACATTTTTGGCGCCTATCCCACCGTGGACAAGGCCGGAAGTCTCGCTTTCTACCTGGATGGCGTGCAGTGGCGCTTGCTGGACGCCGGCGACCCGGGGATGCGCTTGATCGGGGTGCATGTGGGGCACCTGTGGGTGACGGCCGCCTTTGATCTGCTGCTGCCGGCCTTCGCCGCCTTCAATGCGCAGGTGCTCCTGAATTTGACCCTGGCGTGGTATTTCGCACATCGTCTCTTCCGGGCCCTGGGTGCGCGGGGTGAGCTGTCCTTGTTCCTGGCTTTTTTCTTTGCCATGAACCTACACCAGTTTCGAGATATCAACTGGTATACTATTGAAAAGACAGCCATTTTTTGGCTACCGCTGTACGGCTTGAGCCTGTGGCATGCCTGGCAGGGGGATCGCCGCTGGATGGTCGGTAGTGGAGCTCTGTTCGGCTTGGCCTTTTTTATGAATGCCTATTGGGCATTGTTGTGTGGGGGGCTGGCGGCGGCGGCACTGCTGGTGGGGACCGCGGCGACCTTGCGGCAGCCAGCGTACTGGCCACGTTGGAAAATGCTAAGTGGAGCCTTCTTTTTTTCTGTGTTCGGTGGCCTGCCGCTGGCCTGGTTGCAGTGGCGCCTGATGCATGGGGAGGCGAGTCTGGGCAGCCCGGAGGCCTTTGCGGAGCGGGCGAGCTTGGATGTGCTGGGCCTGTGGCCGCCCGCTTGGAACCGCCTGGAGCTGTGGCGCGCACTGGATCCGCTGGCGCTGGGGCTGGTATTTTTGAGCCTGCGGGAGCGGAAAGTCCAATGGTTATGGATACTTATGATTCCATTTCTCGTGCTATCCTTGGGACCATCCGGTAACCCATTGTATTCCTTGTGTAATCTGCTGATTCCAGGCTTCTGGAGGTTGGCCAAGCCCGAGACCTTCTTCCACCTGGCCTGGCTCCTGATGCTGGGGGCGGGGGCCGTGGCCTGGCGGGGACCGCTGCCGCGCCTGCTGGCGCCGCTGGCGGTGCTGAGCTGGCTGCTGCTGGTCCGCCAGCACCCGGTCTATCCGGGGCTCAGCCGGCCGGTGGAGGTGGGGCTGGCACCCGGCTGGCAGCAGATCCTGGGGAAGCCGGCTACAGCTCCCGCACCCCAAGCCCCTGCTTTTCCGGCTAAAGAGGGCCGATGATCTACTACCGACCCCAGGGCAACGAGGAGCGGGTTTTTCAGATGGCCGCTGCCCGGCGCCTGCCCCTGCTCTTGAAGGGCCCCACTGGCTGCGGAAAAAGCCGCTTCGTGCGCTATATGGCCGAAAAGTTGGGCCGCCCGCTGATCACCGTGGCCTGCCAGGAGGATCTTTCGGCGGCCGACCTCACCGGTCGTTTTCTGCTGGAGGGCGGCAATACGGTGTGGAGAGATGGGCCACTGACGCGGGCAATTCGCGAGGGTGCCATCTGCTATCTGGACGAGGTGGTGGAGGCGCGGGCGGATGTGCTCACCGTTCTGCATCCGCTCACCGATGACCGACGCATGTTGCCGCTGGAGCGCCTAGGCGTGGAGCTGGCGGCGCCGGACGACTTTTTGATCGTGATCTCCTACAACCCCGGCTATCAGTCGGTGACCCGCGAGCTGAAGGAGAGCACCCGGCAGCGTTTTGTGTCCCTGAGCTTTGACTACCCCACGGCCGAGGTGGAGGCGGAGATTCTGGTACAGGAGGCAGGGTGTACGCCGGATGTAGCGCGTACGCTGGTGCGGCTGGGGCAGGGGACGCGCAACCTGCGCTCCCAGGGACTCACCGAGGGCGCATCGACCCGCGTGCTGGTCTACGCGGCGTCGCTGGTGAAGGCGGGACTTCCCATCAAGGAAGCTGCAGAAGCCACGCTGGTGGGCTCTCTGACGGACGATGTGGAGCTGAGCCGGGCGCTGCGGGAGCTGGTGCGCTCGGTGCTGGGCTAGCGCGTGCCTGAGCTGTTTGGAGGCATCGATGCCGAGGCCGCCGCAGAGGCGGAGGCGCTGTTGGGGAAGACGGAGGAGGAGGCAGAGCGGGCCTTACTCGCCCGTTTTCTCTACTCTCCGCCTGCGCGCCAACTGGTGGCGGGGGAGCGCAACGGCCTGGATCTGGATCGGGTATTGAAGGAGCTTCAAGCCCTGTTTCGGATGCTTTCTGGCCGCCAACTGCGCCTTGCCTATTCCGAGCCGGCCGCGACCGATAACCAGAACCTCTACCTGCCGCGCGCCCTCCCTGCCCCGGAAGAGGGGACGGATCTCCTGCTGTTTCGCGTGATGGGCTTGGTGCAGCTTGGCTTTTTGGGCCACGGGCTGCTGCGGGAGCGGACGCTCCTGGCGGAGATCCATCGGGACTGGGTGCTGCGCTCGGCTTTTCACCTGCTTGCAGCCCGCGCCGTTCTGTCACAGTGGGCCCGCGACTATCCGGGCTTTGCCGAAGATGTACGTCGGGTGGCGTGGCTGGACAAGGCCGGCATCATGCGGGTGAATGTGACGACGGTCCCCCGCGAGGGAATGCCCGGTGCCTTTCTGCCCCTCTACGAGGATTTGACTCATTGCCTGAACTGGAAAAAGCCCGGGGTCGAGGGGGATCCCGCGCGGGAGGCGGTCGCGTGGGTGCGTCGTCAGCCCACGGTGCACGCGCCTGCCATCCTGGAGCAGGCGCGCCGACTTCGAGAGCACTTCAAGAAGTTGCGCTTGGGACCTCCGCCTCTACCCTTCTACCTGGGGATCATCCGTCCGGAGTGGATGTTGGCTGAGCTCGCCCGCGATGTGGCCTATGAGCAGGAGTGGAAGCAGGGCAACAAGCCGCTGCGCCAGCTTTTGGAGGCCATCGCCCGTAAGGGCGGGGTGACTCCTCCGCCGTCGCCGGTCCCCGTGGCGCGACCGTCGCTGCGGGAGCGCCTGGTTGCGCGCCTGAGCGGCCCGGACATGTCCAAAGCCCCCGCCTATGGGCGGCTGCGCGATGCCTATGTGGAGGAACAGAGGAGCCGACCTGAGGAGGCCCTCTTTGATGTGGCCGCGCCACCGGAAGAGGAGGGGGTGGCC
>JBEIQS010000177.1:0-12330 GCA_040376425.1 Alphaproteobacteria bacterium
CGCAATCCAGAGGAAGAACAGCAGGAGCTTATTATCGAAGATACCCGGAGCCTTTCCTTCCACGAGCGCCCCTTTGCGGCCGGAAGTCGTCCGGTCGCCGCTGCCGAGGGGCTCCGTGCGGCCCCACGTCCGGCGCGGACGGGTCGGGGCGGGTAGGAAGGCGGCAGGTCGCCGCCACCTCAGTGTGCCTCCCCCATCCCCCGCGCCCGCAATTCCTCTGCCAAGGCCCGCAATTCCCGCTCTGCCGGGTGTCCTGCGCGCCAGATCAACCGGAAGGCATCTGCGCGCAGCGACCGCTCGGGCAGGATCTGCACCAGACGGCCGGACTCCACCTCCTCCCGCACAAAATAGCGGGGGAGCACGGCCACCCCCGCTCCCCGTAGCACCATGCTGCGGATGGCGGCGATGGTGCCCAGACACCAGGCCCGTTCAAAGGGCCAGTCCCGGCTATCCGCACCCGCCTCCAAAAGGTAGCGGAAAAGAGGGAGATCCGGCGACACATCCAGCAGGCGATGCTGGGCAACGTCGGCGGGGCCGTGCACAGGCAGGCGCCGCAGCAGCTCCGGATCTCCTACAAAAACATAGCTCTCCGGAAAAAGTGTGGCGTGGTCAAAGCCGGCCTCGGCGATGCGCACGCTGGAGACGATTGCGTCGATCCGGTCCCCGCGCAGGCCGGCCAGCAGATCGGCGCTGTCCCCAAAATACAGGTGGAGCATACGCTCTGGCCGCCTTTGCTCCAGCTCGTGCAGCGCCGGAACCAGCCAGTCCAGGCCCAGCTCGAAGCGGGTTCCCACGGTGAGTGCAAGAGGACGCCGCCCCTCGGAGAGCTGTAGACAACGCTGCGCCTCCTCCAGACAGGCCTGCGCATGGGGCAGCAGGCGTGCCCCCGCCTCGGTCAGGCCCACCGATCGGGTGGTGCGTACAAACAGCGGCGCCCCCACCAGCTCCTCCAACCGCTGGATGCGCTCGCCAAAGGCTGCGGGGGACAAGGCCACCCGTCGGGACGCGGCCCGAAAATTGCGCAGCTCGGCAGCCACCAAAAAACAGCGCAGGCTCTGCAGATCCAGGTTCACTATGTCGTTCGGCCGTACAATCATATACGGATCATAGCGATGGACGGAGCGATAGGCCAGGGTAGAATGGCCCCAGAGAGGTACCCATGCTGATTTTCCTTCTGGCCTGCATCACCCCGGACAACGAACAAAACAAGGACGACACCGGCTCCGAGAACACCACCGACTCCCCCGTGGACTCGGCCGGGGACTCCTCCGGGGACTCGGACAGCAGCCCCATCGAGGACGCACCCACCTTTGTGGAAGATCTGGTGCCGGTGTTGGACGCCAAATGTGCGGGCTGTCACTACAGCCAGCCCGAAGGCCTGGCACTCTACGGCGAAGCCGCCTACGACGACCTGGTCAACATTCCCTCCGGTCAGCTCCCCTCCATGGACCGGGTGGAGCCCGGCGACCTGCAGAACAGCTACCTGTGGCGGAAGCTGGAGGACAGCCACAAAGCGGCCGGTGGCAGCGGCGACCAGATGCCCAATCCCTACGGCGAGCCCTTGACCAGTCAAGAGCTGGAGCTGTTCCGGACCTGGATCGCCGGCGGGGCAAAGCGGTAGCCTCCGGCGCTAGACCGCGCCACGCCGCCGACGCAGGCCGAGCACGCCCAGCAGCCCGAGCAGGGGCACCGCTGCCTCTCCCCCGGCGGCGCATCCGCAGCTCTCCTCGCCGCCGCCCTTGACACTATCGCCGGTGGGGCCGGTGTCGTCGCCGACCTCCTCCCCATCCAACCCGTCACAGCCCTGATCGATGCCGTCCCCCTGCACCTCGTCTGCACCGGGGTTGATGGCGGCCTCCGCGTCGTCGCAGTCATCGCCGCCCCCTTCCTCCCCCTCAAAGCCGTCGCCATCCACATCGGTCAGGTCGGCCTCGTTGCAGTCCTGATCCACCCCGTCGTAGGGGATCTCCTCCGCGCCCGGGTGGATCGCAGCATCTTCGTCGTTGCAGTCCTCGCCGCCCACCACCGCCGCTTCAAAGCTGTCTCCGTCCACATCCCGCAGGTCCGCACCGTCGCAGTCCTGATCGATGCCATCGTAGGGCAGCTCGGTCCCAGCGGGGGAGATAGAGGCATCACCATCGTCACAGTCCCCCGCGTTTGCCACCCGACCCGGCAGGTTGCAGCCCTCCACCACGTCGCTGGGATCACCAAAGCTGTCCCCGTCGTCGTCGGCATAGGCCGGCTCGGTCACCCCCTCGTCCACCGCACCGTCGCAGTTCTGATCCAGTCCGTCACAGATTTCAGTGGCACCGGGATAGATCCCCGCGTTGTTGTCGTTGCAGTCCACTCCGTAGCCGATCCCGTCCCCGTCCACATCGTCCCAATCCAGCCCATTGCAGTCCTGGTCGATACCATCATAGGGGCTCTCCAACGCCCCACGGTAGATCCCACTGTCGAGATCGTTGCAGTCGTCGCCGCCCCAAGCGCTGCTGTCTTGACCATCCCCATCCTGATCAAAGTCCGATAGACCATCACAATTGCTGTCCACCCCATCATACCAGACCTCGGCGGCCACCGGGTTGACCGCCGCATCCAGATCGTTGCAGTCTACCGCCAGATCCCAGCCGTCCCCGTCCTGATCATTGTCCGGCGCACCGTCACAATTGCTGTCCACACCGTCATACCATGTGTCCGCGGCCCCTGGATACACATCCGCAGCGGTGTCGTCGCAGTCGTCGCCCCCCCATGCACTCGCGTCGTGACCGTCGGTGTCCTGGTCATAGTCAGAAGCCCCATCGCAGTCGCTATCCACGCCATCATACCACTGCTCCGACGCTCCGGGGTTCACAGCGACATTCGCATCGTCGCAGTCCGCGCCGCCGGCGAGGCTGCTGTCGTAGCCGTCCCCATCCACGTCACTCAGGTCCGCACCGCTGCAGTCCTGGTCGATGCCATCGTAGGGCACCTCCGTCCCTTGGGGATGGATGGACGCGTTGTTGTCGTCGCAGTCATCCCCGCTGGCGGCGACGGAATCGTGACCATCTCCGTCCACATCCACCAGGTCCACACCGTCGCAGTCCTGATCCACCCCATCGTAGGGCAGCTCAGTCGCGCCGGGATAGACCGTCGCGGCGGCGTCGTTGCAGTCCGTACTGTCGGCGACCGATCCGGAAGGGGCGTTGCAGGCCGTGGAAGCGTTGGCGGCGGAGCCGAAGCCATCGCCATCGGCGTCGGCATACCAGGTCTGTTCGCCGGTGGAGCCCGCCTCGTCGGTGGCGCCGTCACAGTCGTCGTCGATGCCATTGCAGGCTTCCGTGGCGCCCGGGTAGACGTTGGGATTTGTGTCATCGCAGTCCACCGTGTTCATCGATCCGTCGGCATCCGCATCAAAGGCGGAAGCGCCGGAGCCTCCGTAGGCCCCCACATCCGAGACCGAGCCATCGGGGTCCCGGTAGGCTGGATGTCCCGCATCGATCAACGGCGAAGCCGACGCCAGGCTCAAGCGATCGTTGCTGCAGTCACCATCCAGGCTGTAGGCGTCAAAGAGCGGGTCTACGGTCCGGTTTCCGTTGCTGCTGGTCGAAAATGTAAGGCTTCCGCTGCGGTCGGCGGCCGAGTTGACATACCAGTCGTTGTAGAGGAAGTCCGAATAGGTCGCGGTGCTGCTGTCCGCACCGACCACCCCATCGCCGCTCATGGTGTAGGCCACGATGTTGTTTACAAAATCCGTGTAGGTGTAGTACAGGTAGGCGCTACCACCGGACAACGTGGCCCGGTTGCCGACGAGGGTGTTGTTGATAAACTCCTGGTTATAGTTTGTAGAGGAGAAAAATGCGCCACCATAGGCAGAAGCCTGATTTTCTACAAAGAGATTGTTGGCCCAGTGGTCGCTGGACGCCCCCCCATAGGCGTAGTGGTGGTACACCCCGCCTCCCTGGGTCGCCTGATTTCGGCAGAAGGTGGAGGCATCCACCGACACACTGCGGTTCTGGTACAGATACACACCACCGCCGTAGTAGTAGCTTCCCGCCTGGTTTTCATTGATGACACATCCCTGGATCTCCACGTCCCGGGCGGTGTACAGGTAGACCCCACCGCCGTGGTAGCCGGCGCTGTTGTTGGAGACGCTAAGCCCCTGAAGCAGCACATCCTCGCTGCTGGAGGAGCTGAAGTAGACTCCGCCTCCGTAGCCGTAGCTATTACTGTTATCCTCCACCGCACCGCCCTGGTAGGTCAGCGCACTTCCGTTGTCGGCGGCCACCCCGGAGCCCGAGTAGTAGGCGTAGTTGTAGCTCAAGTCCACGTCTTGAAGGCTCAGGTCCGTGTAGAGGGCGCGCAAGGCGCCACCGCTGCCATAGGTGGAGCGGTTGCGGGTGAAGGAGGAGTCCTGGATCGCCGCCCCGCCGGTGATGTTGTAGAGGTAGAAGGCCCCTCCGTCGTAGTAGGCGGAGCCGGAGCTCTGCACCAGCCCACGACCGGTCATGGAGCTGATGCCGAGCGTGTACACGCTGCCGCCATAGCCATAGGTGGCCACGTCACCCGCAAAGCTGCTGTCGGCCAGGCTCAGGCTGCCGGTGTAGCCCTGGTGGATGGCCCCCCCGTTGTAGTAGGCAATATTCGTGGAAAAATCGCAATCCGACACAAGGAGGTCCACATAGTCCCCGTAGAAGGCCCCTCCGCTACCATAGGTGGACACATTGGCGGAAAATTCGCTTCCGTCCAAGGTGACTGTGGAGGCATACCCGTAGATCGCGCCCCCCTGCACATAGCTGTAGTTGCCCGTCAGGCTGCTGTCCTGCATGTCCAGGGTGCCCGCGTTCACATAGATCGCCCCCCCGTGGTAGGCATAATTCCCCGAAAAAGTGCCACTGGTCACATGGATATCGTTCCCGCGAGATCCGTAGATGGCCGCCCCGAAGTAGCCGCTGGTGTAGTAGTCGGCGTAGTTGTTCGTAAAACTGTCGCCCGAGCTGTCCAGGGTCGCACCGTCGTCCAGGTAGATGGCGGCGCCGTGTGCGTAGTAGCCCCGGTTGGACAGGTAGGAGCTGCCGGAAGAGGTCACATCTCCGCTGTTCCAGACCGCCCCCCCGCCATACCAGCCCTGATTTCCCGCAAAGCTGCTCCCCACCAGGGCCAGGTTGCTGCCCGCGCTCACCAGCACCGCCCCTCCATAATAGGCGATGTTGTTGCTGAAGCTTGAATCGGTGACAGTTGCTACATTGCCCCCCAGACTGTAGATGGCACCGCCATAGTAGCCTTGCAACGACGAGAAGCTGCTGTCACTGACCTCCAGGCTGCCGCCCGAGGCGTAGATGCCCGCGCCGGAGAGCGTGGACATGCTGCCCGCCCCCGAGAGCGCCAGATCCGCCAGCGTGGCATCGGCGTTCACCAGGTAGAGCAGGCGGAATCCCGTATTGAGCAGACGGAAGCCGGAGAGACTGACCGTCTCCCCGCTGTCGGCGGTGAACAGGTTCGCACAGCCGCTGGGAGCGGACAGGGTGGTGGTGTTCGGACCCGCCCCCTGAATCGTGAGGTTCTTCCCCGAGACGTCCACACACTCGGAGTAGGACCCGGCGGCCACGGTGATGGTGTCCCCCGAGGCCGCTGCGGCAATGGCCGCGTTGATGCTGGTGTAGGTGGCGCCACTGCCGGCCACGGTGAGGGTGGCCGAAAAGGCGGGATGCAGCAGGGCGAGCAGAAACATGGTGGGGCTCCGGAAGACCGCGATTGTACCAGAGCTTCCGCGTGGGTTACAGCCCCATGATGCTCCTTCTTCTCCTCGCCTGCCCTGCTACACCAGAAAAAGAGGCCCCTGTGGACCCGGATCCCATCGCCACTTTGAGCGAAGCGGGTCCGTTTGACGTCGGGATGCGGGTCAGCACGTTGACCTGGGAGGCCCCGGACGGCGCCCGGGATCTGAGACTGGTCACCTGGTACCCTGCGAAAGCCGAGGGTGGCGGCGAAGCCGGCTACCACCGCCAGGATCTCTCTGTGTCGGTCACCAGCGATGCCCCGATCGCGGAAGGCAGCTTCCCGTTGGCGCTCTACTCGCACGGCCACATGGGCTATGCGGAAGCGAGCAGCTTTCTGGCCGAACATCTGGCGTCGCACGGGTGGATTGTGGTGGCACCCGACCACCGGGGCAACACCCTCTCGGATGGCTCCAACCGCAGCACCGAGATCTACTACCAGCGGCCCATGGACCTCTCCGCCATCCTGGATGCGCTGCCTTCCGACAGCCTTGTTGGCCCACAGCTCGCCGAGGGCCCGGCCCTGGCCTTGGGCCACTCCTTTGGCGGCTACACCGTGTTGGCCGTGGCCGGTGCCACCTACGACCCTGCCAACATGGCTGCTTGTACGCCGGAAAGCAGCTCCTTCTGTAGCAGCTTCACACCCGACCGGCAGGCGCTGTTTGAAGCCGGCTTTTTCGAGGACCGGATCGGCGCTGTTGTGGCGATGGCCCCCGGAGATTCCGTGCTCTTCGGCCAGGCCGGGCTCCAGGCCATCGCGGCGCCGGTGCTGCATATGACCGCCACGCTGGATCAGCCGGAAGGCTCGGAAGGGGACGAGATCTGGGAGGGACTGCGGGACGGCGACGATCGACGGATGGTCCTGTTGGACGGCGGCCACCAGTCCTTCTCCGACTTCGCGGACCAATTGGAGCAGGTGCCGCTGGGCGCACTGGAAGGTTTTGTGCCGATCAAGGCCTACAGCCTGGCCTGGGGCCGGGCGATGCGTGGGGACGACACCCTGCAGGACTTTCTGGCGGGCGAGCCCCTGCTGGATCACGTCACCTGGGAGTAGGTCGCCCCGCAGGCGGCACCGAGAAAATCAACTGTATCGACGTGTATAGAGTAGCTTGCACATCTACACGGTTCCTGAAAAAACAGCTTGGACTGCAAAAGAAGTCGCCCATCCAATCACCGCAGATGGATGCCAGAGCGCCGCCGCCTCCTCAGATCCCCTCCCCCAAACCCGCCAGCTTCAGGCTCGCATCGTACAGCTTGCGGCCCACCGTCAGGTCTGCGGCTGCCGCGTGTGCCGGGGCAAGGCGACTCCGCACATAGTAGCCACCTCCGCCGGTAATCGACGGATCGGTCGCCAGAAACACAGAGGTGGCGGCCCCCTGCTCCAGGCTGTCTGGGCCGCGTGCCCCCATCCCCTGCACCAGAAGCTTGGTAGAAACCACCCCTGGATGCAGAGAGTTGGCCTTCAAGGTGGACCCGGGCCCCAGCCGACGCGCCAGCTCGGCCGTGTACACCACCTGCGCCAGCTTGGCGTTGGCGTAGGCCCGATAGGCATCGTAGCCGTGGCGAAGCTGGAGGTCTGAAAAATCCAGCTCGCCCCGACGGTGAGCGATCGAGCTTACATTTACGATGCGGCCATCGCCGCCCAGTTGCAGCGCCGGGCGAAGCAGCTCAGAAAGGAGGAAGGTGGCCAGGTAGTTGACCACAAAGCTCAGCTCCAGCCCATCTTTGGTCTCCACCCGCGCGTGCTGGTAGGTGCCGGCATTGTTGATCAGGCCATCCAAGCGCGGGTGGGCCGTGCGCACCCGCTCGGCGAGCGCCCGGATTTCCACCAGGGAGGAGAGGTCCGCGGCATAGCCCTCCACCTCGGCCTTCGGAACCTCACCAAGAAGTCGGCTTTTCGCCTGAGCTACCGAGCTGTCACTGCGCCCGTGCAGCAGCACGCGATGGCCCAGACGGGCCAGCATCTGTGCGGTTTGGAAGCCAATCCCATCGGTGGAGCCAGTGACAAGGAGGGTGCGTTGCATTCCCCGGCTCTTATCCCCACCCTCAGGCCTGCACCACCGCCTCCTCCCCCAAAAACATCCGCGCTGCGGGCAGGATCACCTCGTGCAGGACCTTGGCCGAAAAGTGCGCGGCGCTCCCCCGATCCAGAAGGCCGACTGTGGCTAAAAGCGAGGGATCATCCAGCTCTCCCACGAAGGGCACGGCCACCCCCTCCACGGCGACGCGCGCAAACACCGCGGCCACCGCCGCCCGCACCTCGGCGCCACCCACCGTCCGGGCCCAGGCCAGGGTGCGCCAGCCCAACAGGGCGTGCTGCTGCTCGTCCTGTGCGATGCCCAGCAGCACCGCGCGGATGTTCGGCTCGGTACAACGAGATGCCGCTTCAAAGGCCAGCAAGGAGGCGACCGCCTCGCCGATACAGGCCTCTAACGCCGCTTCCGCCGCCACCTCGGCGAGGGAGGCGGACAGGCGGAGCTGCTCGCCGATCGGGAAGGGGCCGGGGCCCACGGGATGGCCCGCCAGGGCGGAGGCAATGGCAAAACCCTGCCGCGCATGCCGCACTTCGTCCAGCGCGGCGCGATGGGCCTGCTCGATCAGCTCGGGCGGTGCGCCCAGGCGTAGAAGATCCAAGGAGACCCTGCTGAACGCGGCGATGGACGCGTGCTCATCCAAGGCGGCGCGGGTCCAGCGCGCCACCAAGGCCTCGCGCAGCTCGGTCGGAAGCTGGGAGAGGTCCAGCTTCGCCGACCAGGCGGGATTGTCCACGACCGAAGCAAGGAGCATCGCCCCGTCAACCCGAATCGGCCGCCCGTACACACAGGTGGGCGCGGTCTCGGTCACCGGATAGCAACAGCCCGGCACCGGCTCGGCTCCCGAGTCAAAATAGCCGAGCGAGATATTGGCTTCTAAAGTCCCCTGCCCGTTGATCGCAATCACGTCGCTGCCACAGCTCGTGTTGGTCATCTCCTTCAGCTTCACGCTGCCCGGCTTGGGACATTCGGTGGTTCCAGGCTCCACTTCGATACAGGCCGTACCGCGGGTACACCCGGAGAGGACGGCAGTGATGGAGAGGAGGAAGAGGGCGTAGGGAGAGGAGGTCATGGCTCTATGGTAGCCGATTTCACCGCCCTCTGCCCACACCCACCGCAATTTCCGCTCAGCGCACCCACACCGCTGCGTAGACAGATTTACAGGACGTATCGTAGCAATTCGCCGACGCACCGGAGTAGAAGTTATGCTGCCAACCCGCCGGGTTGCAGGGCCAGGTGCCGGGCGTGCAGGCCACGGCCTGGAGTTTCTGGAGCTTCAACATCGAGAGATCGTGGGTACGCCATGTGGCCTGCCCGCCCGGGGTGTTGCCCAGGCCGTTGGTCCAGCAGCACTCGGACAGCGTGAAGGTCAGGAAGGCATTTTCGTTTGTCGTCGGGAAGCAAGCGGCGTTTGTATCCTGTGCGCGAAGCACCACGTCAAAGAGCAGCGACTGCTGCACGCTGACCCCTTCTGTGTAGTCTGGCGTGCCGCCCAGAAAGGTGGTGGAGCAGGCCGCCGTATTGTAGTTGGTGGACGCCCAGGAGGTAAACGACTCCTCGTTCATGATCCCCGTCCAACCCACGGCATACTCGTCGGTGCGGATCAGGAAGTCGTCGGCCACCACGGACGACCAGCCCGGATTTTTGTAGTCCGCCGTGGTCCAGGTGGCCAGCGCGCCAAAGGTGCTGGTGTCCGTGAAGGCCGCGTAGGAGTTCCAGCTTCTTCCATCGGGATTCACCACCGAACCGATCAGCGTCCAACCACCGCCATCGCTGGTCATATCACATGTAGTCTGGAATACAGTACCTGAAGGATCGAGATAGTAGGTCCCAGATGAGGCATTGACATTGTCGTTCAGAATGGCCTCGCAGGAGTCCGCCGCACAGGCACTGCCGGTGCCGAGCACGCCGTTGTCGGCCACCCCATTACAGTCCTGGTCGATGCCATCACACACTTCGGCAGCGCTGGGGGAGAGGCCGGCATCCTGGTCGTCGCAGTCGCGACCGTTGGACACATAGCCGGACGGTGCGGTGCAGGCGGTCGCAGGCTGGGTACTGTCGCCATAGCCATCGCCGTCGGCATCGGCGTACCAGGTGGTCTCGCCGGTGGCGCCGCTCTCGTCGATGTTGCCGTCGCAGTCATCATCGTAGCCATTGCAGGCTTCGGCCGCGCCGGGGTTGGCACCGGCATTGCCATCGTCACAGTCGCGACTGTCGGCGACATAGCCGGACGGTGCTCCACAGGAGAGCACCGAGGCGGAGGCGTCCCCAAAGCCGTCGCCATCCCGATCGCCATACCAGACCTGCCGATCGGCGGCATCGTCGTCGACCACGCCGTCGCAGTTGTCGTCAAAGCCGTTGCACAGCTCGGTGTTCCCCGGCATAGCCGCCGCATTGTTGTCGTCGCAGTCTCCAGGGTCGGCGACCGAACCGGCGGGTGCCGTACAGGACACGGTGGCGACGGCGGCATCCCCCCAGCCATCCCCATCGCTGTCCGTGTACCAGGTTGACACGTCAAGAGCATCGGCCTCGTCGGTGCTTCCATCGCAGTCATCGTCGAAGCCGGTGCAGTACTCGGGCGCCGCCGGGTTGGTGGCGCTGCGGCTGTCATCGCAGTCGGTGGACAGGGTGCTGCTGCCCGCAGGCTGGGTGCAGGCGGTGAGGGGGGCGTTGCCATCGCCAAAGCCATCTGCATCCGCGTCGGCATACCAGGTCTGCTCGCCGGAGGCGCCAGATTCATCGACCCTGCCATCACAATTGTCGTCCACGCCGTTGCAGACTTCCGTTGCCCCGGGGTAGACCGCGGCATTGCCGTCGTCGCAGTCCTGGCAGGCGGCAAAAGTGTCGCCATCGCTGTTGGCATAGCCGGTCTGGCCATCGCAGTTGTAGTCGTTGGGATCGGTGCAGTCGCTCTCGGAAGCGGCCGGGTTGTAGGCGGCATTCTGGTCGTCGCAGTCCCCGGGCAGGGCGGCAGTGCCAGACGGAGCGGTGCATCCGGCGGTGCCGGTGCCGTCCTGGCCATAGCCGTCGGCATCGCTGTCGGTGTACCAGAGTACGGCGTCCGCCGCGTCGGCTTCGTCGATGGTGCCGTCGCAGTCGTCATCCTGGCTATTGCACAGCTCGGTGGCTGAGGGGTTCACCGCGGCGTTTTGGTCGTCGCAGTCGGTGTTGTCCACCGCGTAGCCGGTGGGTTGGATGCAGGCGACGGCCGGCGCGGATCCGTCGCCAAAGCCGTCGGCATCAAGATCGGCATACCAGAGGGAGGCGTCCAGGGCGTCGTTGTCCACCACCCCGTCGCAGTCAGTGTCGATGCCGTCGCAATACTCGCCTGCGCCTGGAAAGGTACCGGCCGCCCGATCGTCGCAATCTCCGCCGATACTGACATAGCCGGCAGGCGCTGAACAGGCGACGATCGCGGTGCTGTCGTCGCCAAAACCGTCGCCATCCACATCCGCAAGAAAGGTGCTGCTGCCACCCGACTCATCCACCTGTCCGTCGCAATTGTCGTCCAAGCCGTTGCAGACTTCGGCGGCGTTGGGAAACACGGCCGCATTGCTGTCGTCACACTCCTGACAGGCGGCAAAACCATCCGCATCCAGGTCTGCATAGCCGACGGACCCATCACAGTTGTAGTCATTGGGATCGGCGCAGTCCACTTCGGCGATACCCGGATTATAGCTTGGATTCCCATCGTCACAGTCGCCACCCAACACAGCTCCGGTGCCGTCGCAAGCGAGCACGGCGGTGCCGTCGGCGCCATAGCCATCCCCGTCGGCATCCGTGAAGGTGCTTTGGTAGCCGCTGCTGTCCACCGAGGGATCGGCGTCGTCGCCAAGCCCGTCGCAGTCCTCGTCGCGATTGACAGAATCACAAACTTCGGTGGCACCGGGGGAGATGGTGGCGTCGGCATCGTCACAGTCTTCGCAGGCGGGGTAGCCGTCCCCATCGGCATCCGCGAAGCCCACAAAGCCGTCGCAATTGCGATCCTGTGGGTCAGTACAGGATTCCTCTGCGCCCGGGTGGATGGTGGCATCCAGATCGTTGCAGTCGGAGGCATCGGCGATGTAGCCATCGGGTGCGGCGCAGGCGGTGGTGGCGGTGGCGGCATCGCCGTAGCCATCGGCATCGGCGTCCTGGTACCAGGTGCGCTCCAGGCCATCGTCGGCCACACCATCGCAGTCTTCGTCCAGGCCATCACAGATCTCGGTGGCTCCAGGGTTTACCTTGGGGTCCTCGTCGTCACAGTCCCCCTCATCGGCCGCAAAACCGTCGCCATCCGCATCCCGGCCGCTCAGGCCCGAGCTGTCTACATTGGGATCCTCCTCAGGCTTGCCGGTTCCGCCCTGCCTGCAACCGACCACCAGTACCATCAAGAGCGTGTAGCGCAACATGGAAGCCTCCCGGGTCGGAGTATACAGGAGTTGGGGGGAGTTCTCTATGGGCCCTCGTGGCGGGCACCGTTCCTTAGGGCCTTCCCGAAAATTAGTTATCCAATTTGACCATTGACGTGTCAAGTGTGCTATCTTGAAGCATGACTCCTCTTGACC
>JBEIQS010000338.1:0-4670 GCA_040376425.1 Alphaproteobacteria bacterium
ACCCTCTATTCGCGCGCGCCCATACCCCGAAAAGGCGTCAAGCGCACCTGGGTCCCCGTCAAGGATGGTAGCGAAGCCCCGCCGGCGGAGATACACACGCCGCCTATGCTTCTGCTCTCCTCGATCGTTCTGGCGGCCCCGCTTGCCCCCGTGGTGGACAGCCAACCCGCGGGTAGCTTTTCTGTGCTGGTGGCGGGCGGTAGCCGCACCGATCACAGCCGGCAGAAGGGATGCGAATCAGGGCAATGCCTCGCCCTGGTCGTCGACAACGGCGGGAGGGGGGTAGTGGAATACCGGCCGCTCTCCTTCTTTTCGGTCTGGGGGGAGCTGGGGTGGAGCCAGGAAACAGTGCGCGCAGCCGCCTACCGGGCGGACGGACTGCTGTTTGGGGGTGGCCTGAAGGTGGGCATCCCCGTTCGGCCCTGGATGGGGGTGGACCTGTGGGGCAGCTATGTGGCCTGGACCACTTCCGATGCGGACAAGCTGGAAGATCACCGCCGCTCTGAGGTGGATGTGGGCGCCGCGCTCCGCCTTGGGTCCTCCAACGAGGGCGTCGTAGGCTGGGTGGGCCCGGTGTTCACCCCGTGGGGCAAGAGTGAGCTCACTGCCTTGGACGGTGCCGTTCCGCTGAGCCTGGCCCCTCGCATTCCCATCTCGGCCACGGCCGGCATCAGCTTGATCTCTGGTCCCCTGGGACCGATCTGGACGGACCGGGGCCGCCTGACCTTTGGGGCCGGGGCCACGCTGGGAAATCGGGTCGGAGCAGAGTGTTGGTTGGGCTTCCTCTGGTAGTCAGGGCAGCGGCAGAAGAACCTCGGCAGACCAGCCGGAGCCCGTTGCCCTTCCGTTCCAGCCCCCCGACGTCAGCCCTTCCGTCGCATCCAGGAGCGCAACGTTGCTCTTGGCGTCGCTCCATTGCAGCAGGCCACCCGTAGGCTCGCCATCAAAAAGCAGCAGCGGAGACTCTGCGGGAATCTCCACGCGGTCAGACTTTTCCCCATCCAGAGCCACGTCCCCCCCTCCGGTCAGCCGTACGCCCGTCACCGCATCACAGCGGCCCACCGCGAAGGAACCGTCGGCGATATGCTCCCCTTCCCAGGAAAAGGGCAGGTTTCCAGACGTATCCAACGTCAGCGTCAGGGTACCGGACTCCCCCATCAGCGATCCCGCATACAAAACCTGAAGGGTACCATCGCCAGAGGCCGCGATCGTCACGTCCATAGACGCAAAGAGGCGGCTCCCCTGCCCCACATAGACGTGCTGTTCCAGTGCATCGTCGCCCATTTTGCGCGCCGCACAGGCCTCTGCCCCCAGAGATGCGGCAGCAATGTAGGTGTAAAGCCCAGAAGTAGCATCCTCCATCACAATGTCCGCGTAGCCCGCACCCAAGGCAGACAACTGTCCAGGTTCCACGCAGGCCAGCAGGAGCAACATCATGCCTCTCCCAATAGCGCAAGAAGTCCTGCTTCGTCCACCACCGCCACGCCAAGCTCCTGTGCCTTGTCCAGCTTGCTGCCGGCCTCGGCACCGGCCACGACGAAATCCGTCTTTTTCGATACGCTACCAGAAACTTTCCCGCCTGCTGCCTCAATCTTCGCCTTGGCCGCATCGCGGGAGAGCGTGGGCAGTGTGCCGGTGAGCACCAGGGTCTTGCCTGACAGCGCGCCACCCGTGGCCTTCTGCGGCAGTGGCACAAAGGACACCCCCACCTCCCGAAGTCGGGCGATCTCCTCCCGGTTTTCGGGGTGACCGAAGAACTCCGCCACCGAGGTCGATACCGCGGGGCCGATGCCGTTGACCGCGGAAAGAGCGCCAACATCCGCCGCCATCAGGGCGTCGATGGTGCCGAAATGGCGGGCCAGGTCGCGCGCCGTACTCTCGCCCACATGCCGCACCCCCAGCGCCATCACCACCCGATCCATGGTCCGCCCTCTTGACGTGTCAATGGCCTTCAGGAGGTTCTGGGCGGACTGCTTGCCCATCCGCTCCAGGTTCGCAAGCTGCTCGGCGGTCAAGCGGTAGAGATCGGAGGGGCGCCGGACCAGCCCCTGGCCCACAAGCTGCTCCACCAGCTTGTCACCCAGACCGTCGATCTCCATACAAAGGCGGCTGCCGAAGTGCAGGATCGACCCCGAGACCTGAGCGGGGCAGCCCAGGCGGTTGGAGCAGAGGTAGAAGTACAGCTCGGGGTTGTTGTCGCTCTGCTCGCGGTCCAACGCTGCACCGCAGACCGGGCAGGTGGAGGGAAAACCGATGTACGGACGGGCTTCGCGGCCGACCTCCTGCACCACCCCGGCCACCTCGGGAATCACGTCTCCCGCGCGCTGGATGATCACCCGATCTCCCTCGCGAAGCCCGTGGACGTGCCGCATCTGGTACTCGTTGTGCAGCGTGGCGTTGGACACGGTCACCCCGCCCACCCGCACCGGCTCCAACTGAGCCACGGGCGTCACAATGCCGGTGCGACCAACCGAAAAGAGCACCGAGCGCAGCAGTGTCTGCACCTGGGGCGGCGGATACTTGAAAGCCACCGCCCAGCGCGGCGAGCGCGTCACAAAGCCCAGGATCTCCTGCTCTTCCAGGCTATCTACCTTCACCACTGCCCCGTCGATCTCGTAGTCCAGACTACTGCGCCGCTGCTCCAGGTCGGAGATCGCGGCGATCACCTCCTGGATGCCGTCGCAGCGCCGGTTCAGCGGGTTCACAGCAAAGCCCCAGCCTGCAAAGCGCTCGAGCAGCTCCCAGTGGCTCCCCACCCCTGGCGGAACCACACCGGCCGAGTGCGCAAAAAACATCAGTGGCCGACCGCCGGCGATCTTCGGATCGAGCTGACGCATCGTGCCGGCTGCCGCGTTCCGTGGGTTCTCAAAGCGCTTTTCGCCCGCCGCCTCGCGGGCAGCGTTCATTTTTTCAAAGCCGGGCAGATCGTAGAGCACCTCCCCGCGCACGCTCAGGCGCCCCGCGGGTGCATTCTGCAGCTTCAGGGGGAGGTTCCGGATGGTGCGCAGGTTGTGGGACACCTCCTCGCCGGTCACCCCATCGCCACGCGTTCCGCCGCGGACAAAGACGCCATCTTCGTAGACCAGCTCCATCGCCAGACCATCCAGCTTGGGCTCCACCACATAGCGGATCACCGGTGGCGCATCGTCCCCCAACATCTTGCGAAGCCCGCCAGGACGACCTGGTTTTCCGGCTTCCCACTCCAAAAGCTCCTCCCAAACGCCGCCCCACTCCGGCTGTTCCTTGCGGAAGGCGTTGGAGAGCGAGAGCATGGGGATTTCATGGACAAAGGGAGGAAGTTCATCCACCACTGCCCCTCCCACCCGCTGCGTGGGGCTCTCGGAACGACGCAGGTCTGGGCGGCGGGCTTCCAGCTCTTCCAGTTCCCGGTAGAGCTTGTCGTAGGCATAGTCCGAGATTTCCGGCGCATTTTTCTGGTGGTAGAGCGTGGAGTGGCGGTTCAGTTCCCCCACCAACCAGTCCATCCGCTGCCGATCCGCATCAAAAAGGGACATCCGGGCTCCTTCCGCGCGCGATTAACCGATGCTCGCTCCACAGGCGCGGCCGCCACCTCGCCCCATGCGCGCAAAAATATTCTTCGCTTCAACCTGTACTACACATCCATTCTCTTGACGTGTCGATGGCAAACTCAGAGGAATGTAGATAGAATGACGCTCCCTCCCGTAGCCCGCCCCGGGCCACACCCTCCAGCCTCTGGGTACCCATGCCCCACGATCCTTCCGCCCTTCGCCGCCTCCCCCTCCCCGAGCTGGTGGCCATCGCCCGAAGTCTCTCAGTCGAAAATCCTGCCACGCTGAAAAAGCAGGATTTGGTCGCCGCCATCCTCCGCGAAGAGTGCGGAACCGGATCTGCGCCCGGCGAAGGCATCTTAGAGGTACTGCCGGATGGTTTTGGCTTTCTCCGTGCTGCGGAGTGGAGCTTTGCACCCGGCTCGGACGACGTCTACGTCTCTCCCTCCCAGATTCGCAGGTTCAACCTTCGAAATGGGGATCGCGTCCGCGGTCAGGTGCGTGCTCCGAAGGAAAACGAGCGCTACTTCGCGCTGATCAAGTTGGAAAAGATCAACGACCTGGACGCAGAACAGGCACGGGAAAAGCCACTTTTCGACAACCTGACCCCCATCTGGCCTCGGCAGCGCCTGCGCCTGGAGCATCGTCCCGACGAGGCGGGTACCCGGATGATCGACCTGTTCTGTCCCCTCGGGAAGGGCAGCCGGTCGGTTCTGGTCACTCCGCCGCGCGCGGGCTGCACCACCCTGCTGATCCAGATTGCCAGAGGAATCGCTAAGAATCATCCAGAGGTCATCGTGATGCCGATCCTACTCGGGGAGCGCCCGGAGGACGTGCAGGAGACCTGGCACGATGTGGCCCCGGTAGTGCTGGCCACCACCGCAGAGGAGTCGGACAGCCGGCATGTGCAGGTGGCCGAGCTGGGTATCGAGCGCGCCCGCCGGCTGGTAGAAGCCGGTCAGGACGTAGTGGTGCTGGTGGACGGGCTGACCCGCCTGGGACGTGCGGCGCAAGGCAGCCAGCCCGGCTCGGGGCGCACAACCACGGGAGGCTGGGATCCCTTGGCGGTGCAGAAAGTGCGTTCGGTGCTGGGCGCCGCACGGGCCCTGAAAGAGGGAGGCTCGCTCACCGTCATCGGAG
>JBEIQS010000204.1:0-10309 GCA_040376425.1 Alphaproteobacteria bacterium
ACTGGTGGAGTCACAGACCTGGTAGGGAAGGGAGGGTGATCCCGCTGCTGCGTTCACGGCGTAGATGGGAAAGCCCGCCGTGGGCTTCTTGGTGCCGGACTCGTCGGGGTTTTCCACACAGCCGCTACTTAATATCGTAAACAAAAAACCAAACGACATGTATGCGTGCAGTCTCGACATCTCAGTCCTCACGGCTGGTACGGGGCCGCGCTTAACCCGTCGTGCGTGCGAATAACTTGCCATCTTGCCACCAACACGCGAAATTGGCCACCATGCTCTACCTGCTCCTAAGCTACCTGCCCGTGATCATCTGCGGAATCCATGTGGTGCGGACGGGGCGGGAATACTACTGGCTCTGGCTGCTCTTTATCGGTGGCCCGATCGGAGTGGCCATCTACTTTTTCGCCATCCTGCTTCCCGAGCTGCTGGGGGGTCGCCTGGGCGGACGCCTGCGAGGCGGGAGGGGACTCTGGCGGCGCCTGTTGTTGTGGGTGGACCCGCAGCGCGAATATCGGCAGGCCACGGCCGCCGTAGAGGAGAGCCCCACCGTCGGCAATCGGATGAAGCTGGCCGAGGCCGCGACGGAGCTGGGACGCTGGGACGAAGCCGAGAAAATTCTTGGGGACTGCGCCGTGGGCCACTGGGCCAACGACCCGGTGATTCTGTACGAGCACGCCCTGGCGCTGGTGGAGCTGGGCCGGTGGACCGAGGCCCTGGCGCGCGTGGATGCGCTGAAAAAGAGTGGTGCCAAAGGGGATAGTCCGCAGGTCAGCCTGGTGGCGGCGCGCGCCTATGCGGGCCTCGCGCAGACCAGCGAAGCCGAAGCCGCCTTCCGCTCGGCGATGGACCGATTTGCCGGATTGGAGGCGGTGGGGCGCTACGTCGCCTGGCTGGCCCAGACCGGTCGGAAGGAGGAGGCCGAAGCGGCCATGGCGGACCTGAACCGCCGCTACAAAAAGGTGCCCGGCCCCATGAAGGGGGAGGCGCGGATCTGGCTTGGGCTGGCGGCCGATGCCACCAAGGCCTCGGCGAAGCCTGAAAAAGCGAAGAAGTAGGCTCAGCCTGCGGATGCCGGATGGGCGGTTGATACATTTTCTGATGTATCACGAAACAGCATGTAGCACCTATGTTTCGTGAATGTATCACTCCCGTCGTTGCATGTATCAGGTCGCCCCGCGCCGACAGTCCGAGGGCCGCTCCAGGCTGAGCGGGCCCAGCTTTCCTTCGCGAAGATCGAGGATCAGACGCTCGGCTGCCCGGGCGATGTCCACAAAGCCGCCCCGGCCCAGAAAGCCCCGGCGGCGCGCGACCGCCTCCAAAAGATCAGCATTCTGCAACGGAAAGTCCTCCAGCCCGTAGTGCCGAATCACTCCGGAAGGATAGCGCTCCCGAAGGAAGGGTATCGCAAATTCCGTGAGTTCTTCGTACTCCAACACCCGGTCAGAGATGGCACCGCTCACCGCGAGGCGGAAGGCACAGGCCACCGGGGACAGCCGTGGCCAGAGCAGGCCGGGACTGTCCAGAAGGATCAGATCCGGTCCCACCTTCACGCGCTGGGGGACCCTGGTCAATCCAGGCTTGTTCGCGGTCTTGGCGATGGGCCGCCCGGCGAGACCGTTGATCAGCGTAGATTTGCCCACATTGGGAATCCCCAGGATCATCGCCACCAAGGGCCCCGAGCGCCTGGCGCGCACCAGCTTCCGGGCCAGTGACGTGAGCGGCTGCATCAGGCTGCTCTGGTGGTGGTGCAGAAGCACCCCGATACCCGGCCGCACCCCGATACTCTCCATCCACTCGGTGGTCACCAGCGGGTCGGCCAGATCGCTCTTGTTCAGAATCTGAATGCAGGGTTTTTGGCCACGAAGCTCTCCAACAAGCGGATTTTCGCTGCTGAAGGGCAGCCGCGCATCCAGCACTTCGATCACCATGTCCACCTCGGGCATCACCTTCCGCAGCTCGTTGCGGGCGGTGGACATGTGGCCGGGAAACCAGTGAATCGTCATTGTTGCTCAGGGGGAGGGGGGACTAACCCGCCGACGGGCCGTTGCCCCTATGCTGCCCCATCGCCCCCGTCGTTAACTCGGCAACAACGCGGACAGCTCGCGCAGTACATCCAGCAGGCGCTGCCCCGTGGGCAGGGTGGACAGGCTGGTGGGCACCAGCGCGCGGAGGGCCTGATCCCGCCCCACAATCGGCGCAAGCACCGGTAGCAGCTCCACATTCTGATCCACCTCCGGAACCCCCCCATCGGGCACATAGGCAATACCCTGCCCGGCCAGGGCGAGGCAGCGCACGAGGTGCACATCGGTGGAGACAAAAACCGGCGCAACCCGATGCTCTCCCCCGGCCCGCAGCGGCAGCAGCTCCGCCTCGCCCCAGGGAGGCTTCCACCGCAGCAGGGGATGCTGAGAAAGCTCCTCCAAGCTCTCGGGAAGCCCCTTTTCCGCCACATAGTCTGCCGAGGCCACCAGGCGCTCCGGCGCCCGGAAGAGGGTGGTGGAGATCCAGGCCCCACTGCCAGGCGGGGGGCCGAAGTGCAGGATCAGGTCTGGAGTTTCGCCACTGGCAAAGGCGGGATTTTCGCAGATCTGCCAGTTGATCCGTATATGGGGAAGGCGCTCCCGAACCAGGCTCAGCGCCAAGGTCATGATGTGGGGCGGCAAGCCCACCGGCGCCCGCACGATCAGCTCGGTGTCCATCCGGCGTACAGCCGCGGTGAGCGTCGTGACATCCTGCACAATCAGGCGCCCCCGCGTTGCCACGACGCGCCCCGTAGGTGTGGCCGCAATCCCCGTGTTTTGACGGATCAACAGTGGCCCGAGCTCGGCCTCCAGGTTCTCCACCCGCCGGCGCAGGCTGGAGCGTGGCTGTTTACTGGCTTCCGCCGCGGCCTGGAAGCTGCCGTGCTCCAGCACCAACAGAAGCGCCTTTAGATCGTCGGTATCCATGGCTTGCCCGGGCTTCACCTTCCAATAACCACATCTCCCCCGGCGCACCAGCGCCGATAGTCGGCCAGCTCCGCCTCCAGCGCGGCCGGGTCCACCCCCAGTTGCTCCAGGCTGCGATCCACGCTGTAGCCCGACCGCTTGCGCCCGGTATGGGCCACCGGATGGGCCCGCTCGGGCATCTCCAGCAGCTCCCGGTACACGCGGCGCAGGCTGCCGGGCAGATCCTTCCGATAGTCCTCAAAGCGGATCACCATCTTCTTTTTCGGATCCCCCGTCATAAACCATTCATGTTCCATTTTGCAGTAGGCGACTTCTTCCGCAAGGTCGTAGGCCACCAGATCGGCCCAACGCGGCGGGCCCACCAGCACATCCCCCGGTTGAACGCGCAGGAAGTTCAGCTCGCTCTGAATTCTCTTGATCGGATCGCGGATCATCGTCAGGAAGAGTGCATCGGGAAAGCGACGCTCCAGCTCCCGCGCCGAGCCGAGAAAGTGCCCCTTGATCATCAGGCGGCAGGGCTCCCCGCGCCACAAAATCACCTTTTTTCCCAGCGTTTCGATGTAGTCGGGCAGGTCCTGTTGCCAGGTGGCGTGCGTCCAGGGGCTCGGCGCGCCGGCCGACAGTGTGTCCCGCATCACCCGGGGCCCCAGCCCCATCGACAGCATCCCCAGGTGCATGGCCAGGAAGGGGATCTCAAAGGTGTCCGTACAGTAGGGGTCCAGCTCGTGGCGCTCCAGGAAGCGCTCCGGCACCTGGCCTAGCACAAAAGCCTGAACCTGTTCCTTGGTGAACAGCCTCCCGACTGTGGCCGGAGCGATGCGCCACAGCCAGAGGTAGGGAAAGAGGAACTGCATCACGTTGGGGGCCGCAAAATGCGGGTCCTCCTCGATGTGGTGGGCAAGCTGGGTGCTCCCACTCCGGGCTGCCGACAGCTCAAAGAAGGGCGCAACAATTTTCTGCTGGTCCAGCAGGCGCCCGTAGAGGAGGCGATCCAGGTACCAGGCCATGCCAAAGAGGGGCACCAGGGCGAGCTGGCGCGCCCACAGCAACAGCAGCGCCAAGCGTACCCGCATCCCGATGGGCCCACTGGCCGGCTCCTCCCTGAAAATCCTCCCTAAGAACCACACCAAGCGACTGGCGGTGGGCACATGGGGCGGGCGCCCCATCCACGGGCGCAGCAACAGATAGGGCAGCCACAGGGGCAGGCTCAGGGTCCACAGGAGGAGGAGTACCAGAAAACGTTGGGAAAAAGCAAGGAACAACTCGATCGTCGTCCAGGATTTTTCGGGCGTCTCGTGGGGGAGTTGTTCAGAAACAGAGGAGATCATCATGGTTCCGAACTAACGCGCCCTCCCTCCGTGTTGGGGGGCCACTTCCGAACAGCGGCCGGCCACTTCCCAGCCGCCGCCGCAAATCTGTAACCTATACTACATACCAACAATATCTGGCGTAGCACGCACGATATTGCCCGCCGCGTCTCCCTCCAGGACGATGCTTCCATCCCAGCCGGTGGCATAGATCGCCCGGTCCAGGCTCATCGGGGTGAAGGTGCGGGTGGAGGTGCCCGCCTGCACCTCGCGCGGGGGGGCCTTCCGGAGCACCCCCTCCTCCAACAGCGTGAGCGTAAGCTGGCGGGGGTGGCCATAGGCCCAGGCGGTCCACGAGTGCTTGCGGTCAGGGGGGCCCACCTCCATCACCGCCCAGTCCGGGCTCACCGTTGCCAGCAGCTCGGCGGTGGTGCCGTTGTGAGATCCGTGGTGACCCACCTGATAGATATCCGCATCCAACGCTTCTTTAGAGCGACTGCTGAGCATCGAGCGGATGGCGGGCAGCTCCAGATCGCCGGTGATCAGGATGCTGCTCCCCCCAAAATCGACGCGCGTCACGACGCTATGGTTGTTCTCGTCGATAAACTCCGGCTTTCCGCCCGCGTCATCTCCCCAGCCCGGGTCGGCCGGGACCTGGCCCCACAGCACCGAGATCTTCGGATCGACCCCTTTGCAGCTTGGAAAGGGGTCGATCACCGCACTGCTCAGACCCGCCCCACCCGGCGGCAGATCGTTGATCGATACACTCTGGTGTGGCAGCTTCTTGGCCGACAAAAACTCCTGGAAGCCGCGCATCACCTCGACCACCTCTTCCGGCTCGCGGGCGGGCTGGCCGTTGTCCACCACATTGCGCAGGGTGTAGGCCGAGGTCAGCATCGGCAGGCCCCGCATATGGTCGATGTGCGGGTGGGTGATCAGCAGCAGGTCCAGGCTGCGGTTCAGGTCCGTGCGCCGCGCAAAGAAGGCGTCCAGGTAGCGATTCAGCGCCTCGGGGCCCTGAAAGCTCTCGTTGCTCTCGCCCCCGGTGTCCACCAGCATGGCGCCGCAGGGGAACTCCACCAGGGTGGCTGCCCCCTGGCCCACATTCAAAAAATGGACCCGCATCTTCGGGGTTTCGGCGGGTGGAGGGGAGGGCGGAGGCGCCGCCAGGGCGGAGAGGAGCAGCAGCAGGGTCATGCAGAGGCTTTAACTGCTTTGCAGCCGCCCGCCGCTGTTGCTCCGGAGCCCCCGAGCCGACTATAGAGGAGAGACGATGTGGATGCGGGAGGGGCGACGATGATGCTGCTGTTTCTGGCCTGTCTGGGGGAGAAGCCACCGGAAGATGCTCTGACGGTGGACAGTCGGCCGGAGGAGAGCGTGGCGGACAGCGGCGACTCCCGGTCGGACACGCGGGACAGCCGCGATAGCGACTCCGGTCATTCCGGCCCTCACAGCGGTGCCGATGACTCCACGGAAAGTGCGCCGGACTCCGAGCCCCATGACAGCCGGGATTCCACGCCCCAGCACTCCGACGCCCACGACTCCGAACCGGAGGAATCCGGCGGGCAGCACTCGGGTGGGCAACACTCAGATGAACCGGACTCCGACGACCCGCACTCCGGTGGCCAGGACACCGACGGCCACCACTCCGGTGGGCAACACTCCGATGATCCAGACTCCGACCCCCCGGACTCTGATCCACCTTCCGACTCCGTCGGCCAGGACTCGGATGCTGCGGATTCCAGCGGCGACCACTCGGGTGGCCACAACCCCGGCGGACCGGGCGACTCCGGGGACTCGGGTGACTCCAACGACTCGGGCTGGACCAGCGTAGATTCCGGCGATCATTCCGGTGTTCCAGACAGTAATGTTGACTCGTCAAGGGATAGCACCGCCGACTCTGCCCTTGACTCGTCAAGAGACAGCGGAGGGCCCGGCCACAGCAACGACAGTGGTGCGGACTCCCCCACGGACTCCGAGGCGGACTCGGTGGCCGACTCCGGGGTGGACTCGGGCCCCACCTACTCCATGCTGCCGGACTTCAGCCTGGAGGACCAGAACCCCAGCTCCATCCGCTACGGAGAAGTGGTTTCTCCAAGAGACTACCTGACGAAAGTGTCAGGATGGTACTTTTTACATGCGACGTGAAGCTACTGTCGTAGCCAGGCTGGCTACCTTTCCACGATGCAGGCCGACCTTGATGCGTTGATGCCGGGGGTCTTTCAGATCCACACGGTGAACGCCATTGGCTATGACGTCGGGTTGCCGGACCTTTTTGCGATCTCCTCCCTGCCCGGGCTTCAGGACGACAGCACCAACAACGTGTGGAGCAATTGGGGCGTGGCCTACCGGGATGTGTACATCCTTGATGAGCACAACGAGCTCTATTCGGTGTACAACCTGACCACCTACGGTCTGTCCAACAACGCCAACTACCAGGCGCTCTACGACCTCTTTTTGGCTGCCGCCCCCTGAGGATCATGAAGGTTCTTTTTGTATGTACCGGTAACATCTGCCGTTCACCCGCCGCCCATGCGGTGCTGGAGCAACGGCTGGCCGAGGCCGCAGCACGCGGGGAGGCCTGGGCAGGCCGCGTGCAGGTGGACTCGGTGGGCCTGGGCGGCTGGCATGAGGGAGAGCTTCCCGATCCCAGGGCCCGCCGCGCCGGGAAGTCCAGGGGCTACGCCGTGGACAGTCCGGCGCGCGCCATCCGTGTGGCCGATTTGCAGCAGGCCGACTGGGTGCTGGCCATGGACCACGGCCATATGCAGCACCTGAGGCGGATGCTTCCGCCGGGATTTCGCGGGGATCGGCTAAGGCTTTTACGCAGCTTCGACGCATCCGCCCCGGCCGAGGCCGAGGTGGAGGATCCCTACTATGGGCCGGATGTGGGCTTCGACGCGATGTTTACCGTGATCGAAGCCACCATGCCGGGCCTGCTGGCCCGGCTTCGGGCGGGACCGGACTAGTAGGCAGCCCAGGCCGCGCCGGTGATGGTCACTTCGTAGCCGCCGGGCTCGCGGCTGTCCGTGGTGGCCTGGAACAGCGCGTCGGCAGCGGCGGGCACATAGTACACGTCCACATAGTCGTTGGACTCGCGCGTGGAATAGCTGCGTTCATCCAGCTCATAGCCACCCAGGCTCATGCGGAAGGGGTCGCCGACCTGCTTCACTTCCACGCGAAAGTAGTACAGCCGCCCCTCCAGCGCGTGGTACTCGCTGCGATACCAGTCCGAAGGCATAATCTCCCCGTCGGTATCCAGGAATTTGATGCAGGGGGAGGGCTTGGTGCCGCAGCCCAGGTTCGCGATGGTGAGCGGGTTGGCCTGCGCGGAGGAGGCGACGAAAGTAGCGATGAGAAGGTACATTGTTGATTCTCCCTCCCCCCGCCCAAGCAAGTCCCGTGCCAGGATCGATGATGCCCCGCCCCCCGCCCGACCCGAACACCTGGCCCGCCCCTCCGCCGGGCGAACATGGGCAAAAAATACGCTCGGAAGCAACCCTTTCCGTGGATGACTCCCCGGTCCCGGCCCAGCCCTCGGGGCCGTGGGGGGCGACCAGGGCCACGGAAGATGCGCCCGACGCGCCCGACTCAGGCCATGCGCGCGCATCCGAGCCCTTGCGCGCACCCATCCTGCCCGAGCGCTACGCCGATCGGGGGCTGCTGGGACTTGGCGGCATGGGCGAGGTGCGGCGGGTCTACGACCGCGTTCTGGACCGCACCGTGGCGATGAAGCTGATCCGCGAGGATCGGGCTTCTGTTTCCAAGGACCGCGACCACTTTGCGGCCGAGGCCCGGGCGACCGGCCGCCTGGCGCACCCGGCGATCATCCCGGTCTACGACCACGGGATCACCGAGGAAGGACGCCTCTGGTTCACCATGCCCGAGGTGCGCGGGCAGGCCTTCTCCGAGCTGTTCTTCCGCCTGCACGAGGCAGCCAGCCCGGCCGTGGGAATTACCGAGCCGCCCTCTGGCTTTCGTCGGCTTGTGGACATGGTGGAGCGGGCCAGCCGCGCCGTGGCCTATGCCCATGCGCGCGGGGTGGTGCACCGCGACATCAAGCCCTCCAACCTGCTGGCCGGGGACCACGGGGAGGTGGTGGTGGCGGACTGGGGCCTGCTGCGTACGGCAGGTCTGAAGCGGGGAATCGCTGGAACGCCCGTGTACATGGCGCCAGAGCAGGCCCGCGGCGACGAGGTGGATGCGCGCTCGGATGTCTACGGTCTGGCCATGGTGCTCTGGGAGCTGTGCGCGGGACACCATCCTTTTCTGGGCATGGAGATGCGGCAGGTGCTGCACACCCTGGGCCGGGACGAGGTGCCGGGGCCGCCGCCTTCTCCCTGGATTATCCCAGCCGAACTTCTGGAATTGATCCTTTGCGCCTCGGATCCGGATCCGGATCTGCGTCCGGCCGATGGCGCCGCCTTCGCCAATCACCTGCGGGCCTGGCTGGACGGCGAGACCCGCCGCGAGCGGGCCCGTGAGCGGATCCGTGCCGCTCAATCGGCCGGCGAGAGCATCCGCAACCTGCGGCAGCGGGAAGAAGACCTGCGCCGTGAAGCTGAACAACTCCTTTCAGCCACGCAGCCCTGGGAGCCCGACCACACCCGCGAGGCCGCCTGGGAGGTGGAAGATCAGGCCAACAGCCTGGGTCGGCAGATTGCGGTGGTCGATCGGGAGGTGGAGGCCGAGCTGGAAGCCGCGTTGATCCACGATCCCGGCGCGATGGAGGCGCACCTGCTGTTGGCCCGGCGCCTGCGCAGCCAGCAGGCGGAGGCCGAGCTGCAGGGGCAGAGCGATCGTGCGGCCGGATTGGAGCTGCGCCTTCGTCGACACCTGGGCGAGCTGCCCCGCGAGCATCCCGAGCGCCGCCAGACCGAGGCCTGGCTGCGCGGCGACGGAATGGTAAGCCTGACTACAGATGCTACCGATGTGACGGTGGAGTTGGCGCATTTTTCCCCGGTGCGGCGCCGATTGGAGCCCCTCGGCCGGCGCCTGCTGGGTACCGCCCCCCTGGATCGCCAGCCCCTGGCCCAGGGGAGCTGGCTGCTGCGCCTGCGGGCACCGGGGCGGATTCCGGTGGACTACCCGGTGTGGATTGGGCGGCAGACCCACTGGGAGGGCCTTCCGCCGGGTGCTACCCACTCCCGGCCCATCTACCTGCCGAAAGAGGGGGAGCTGGGACCGGATGACTGCTATGTGCCTGCCGGATGGGCCGACCTGGGGGGCGACCCGGAGGCCCCATCCTGCCTGCCGCGCCGCCGGGTGTGGGTGGACGGCTTTGTGATGCGGCGATTCCCGGTCACCAACAAGGACTATCTCGTCTTCCTGAACGATCTGGTGGTGCAGGGGCAGCAGGGCCTGGCAGAGCGCTACGCGCCGCGCAACCGGGGGCTCTCCGCGGACACCTGGGGTGAAATTTTCTACGGAAGGGCAGGGGACGGAAGCTTTTTCCTCCAGACCGATGCCGACGGGCAGACCTGGCATCCGGACTGGCCGGTGATCATGGTGGACCATGTGGCGGCCTGGGCCTATGCGCGCTGGCAGGCCGCCCGCAGCGGGAAGCCGTGGCGTTTGCCGGGGGAGCTGGAGTGGGAGAAGGCAGCCCGGGGGGTGGATCGGCGCATCTACCCCTGGGGAGACTTCGCCGACGGCACCTGGTGCAACAACCGGCGGGCCTGGCCGGCCGCGGGCAAGATGGAGCCGGTGGGGTGCCGGGCCGGTGACCGGAGCTTGTATGGGGTGCAGGACATGGCGGGCAACGTGGTGGAGTGGACGGCCAGTCGCATGAGCCTGACCGGATCCACCCCCGACGGCGGACGGGTGGAGGTGGTGGATGGCGCCGCCGAGTCCGAGGAGGCCTGGCAGCGGCGCACCGCCACCTGGCGAATTGTGGGGAAGGGCGGCTCCCGCCTGCACGACATCTACGCGGTTCGAGCGGGCTTCCGACTGGGGATGGAGCCCTGGTCCCGCGCTTCAAACGTTGGGTTTCGGTTGGTCTACTCCTTGGGGTAGAGGTCTTGACCTGTCAATACCTCACCTGCACCGCCCCCG
>JBEIQS010000277.1:0-6777 GCA_040376425.1 Alphaproteobacteria bacterium
CGCCTATCCTCGCCCGGCTAGCCATCCGCCGGCTCGGCCTGGATGCCCTCCCCGTCGGTCATCCACTTCTTCCGCGCCCACATCGTCCTCCCCGGTCCTACATTCTCATCCCGATATGGGCAGAAAAGCTGTCTTTTCCCTTCATCCAACCGCTGGGGTCCACACTCTCCAGCCAGGCACTCTGATCTTTGCCCGTGGCACCCGCCTGGTACTCCCAAGTGGCCCCCAGAAAGACCGGGTTCCACAACAGCAACTCCGCGCCGACCCGCGCCATCGGTCTCCCGCCCCCTCCGCCCAAAAAGGCCGCCCGCCACTCTCCCCCAAGCTGCACGGCAAGCTGCGGAAAGGGCTGCACCCAGAAAGCAAAAGGAACCGCAAGGCCCAGCACAATCGAGGCGTCACCTGCAATGGGCGTCAGAAAGTCGCTGTCACTTTCGGCACGCAGCCCGGCCACCGCACCAACCCCCACCCCCGGCACCTTCAGCCGCCAGTTCACTCCCAGGTTGAAGGCCAGCCCTCCGCCGTCGGTGGGCGCCAACAGCGAAAGCTCCGTACCGGTGGTGCCTTCGGCCAACGACAGCCGCACCGAGGGTTGCACATGCAGGTCCCGCAACGCAGCCGGTGCCGCCCCCAACCCGAAGGTCGTCGCATTGTCAAAGGCGCTCGCGGTCCAGTGACGCCGCTTTTTTCCCGAGGCCGTCACGGTGAGCTGTGCGTCGGTCAGCTCACCCAGCTCGGTGCTGCGTACACTCTCGGTGGCAAGGGCAAGAGAAAGAAGGGAAAACAACATCGCAGGCTCCACTGCCCGGGTGGAAGCAAGGGGCGTGCCGGCCCGGGGTCGGCCTGCCGGTTCAGTCTGGTACACTGCCACCCGGCCTTGGGGGACTTTTTGTGCCACTTCGGGATAACGTGCTAAAAGCCACCATGCCTCCCCCGCTCCACGCCCCCCTGCACGATGCCCTGCTTTGCCTGGGTCGGGCCTTTTTGGTGGAGCCGGAAAACGGGCGGCTGCGGGCCGATCTCGCCGCGGAACGGTTGAGCGCACATGACTACTATGCCCAGCTACTCCGCCTGATTTTTCGCATCGTGCTGGTGCTGCTGATGGAGGAGAGAGGGCTTCTCCATGCCGACGATGTTCCCGCCCCCCTGCGGAGGCGCTATACCGACGGCTACCGCATGGGCGGGCCCGCTCCCGCGGGCCCAACGACGGAAGATTTTCCACCGAGATCCGGCCTTTGGGCGCGTTGCCTTGTTGTCCTGCGGGGCCTGGCCACCGGGCTGCCCGAGCTGGGGCTGCCGCGGCTGCCGGGCATTTTTGCCGAGCTTCCCTGCCGCGACCTCTACGTCGCATCACTGGAAGACCGCGCCTTTCTCCAGGTACTTTCCTGCTTGGGCTGCTCTGCGGAAGCCCGTCTGCCCTGGCGCGCATTGAGCCCGGAGGAGCTGGGCGGTGCCTACGAAAACCTGATGGCGCGGCGCCCCCGCGTACACCTGCCGCCCGAAGCATTCGACTTCAGCCTGGACGAAGAACTTCGGGGGAACGCCCGGAAAAAGTCCGGCAGCTACTACACGCCGGATCGCCTCGTACAGCACCTGGTGGATCTGGCACTGGACCCGGTGATCGCGGAAGCGCTCGCCGCCCGGCCCACCGATCCCGCCGAGGCCCTTCTTTCGCTTCGGATCGTAGATCCAGCCTGTGGAACCGGCCATTTTCTCCTTGGTGCTGCACGTCGGCTGGCAATGGCCGTAGCAAGGGTGCGGGAGGGAGATGCGCCGTCGCCGGAAGGGCAACAACGGGCTTTTACCGAGGTGATCCGCCACTGTATCTACGGGGTGGACCTGAACCCGATGGCGGTGGAGCTGTGTAAGGTGGCCCTTTGGCTGGAGGCGGGCCGGCCGGGGCTGCCCCTGGACACACTGGACGACCACCTCCAGTGTGGGAATACGCTCTTGGGCGCATCCCCGGCGCAAATCATGGCGGGGATCCCTGAAAATACCTGGGAGGCGCTAGAGGGAGAAGACCGTGCGGTTGCAAAAAGCCTCCGCAACCGGCACCGTGCCGAGGTCGGGCCGGTGAAGCCGGCCCCCACCCTCCCCCGCGAGACCGATCACCTCCGCCTTCTTGCGGATCTGTGGTGCGCCGCCTTTGTGTGGCCCAAAAATCCGGGAGAAGCCCAAGCTTCGGCGCCATTACCCGCGCTGTGGTCCGCAGTGCGCCAGGATCCCTCCGCCCTCCCCTCCCCCACCCGCCGGATCCTGGCCGAGCTGCACGGCCGCCACCACTTTTTCCACTGGTTCCTCGCCTTCCCCCTGGTTTTTGAGCGGGGCGGCTTCGATGTGGTGCTGGGCAACCCGCCCTACCTGAACCAACTGGAGTCCCACACCGCCGTGGATCGTGGCGTCAGCCGCCTGCTCGACGCCCGCTTTGGGCCCTTAAAGCAGGCCTATACCGACCTGGCCACCCTGTTCATGGTGGAGGCGCAGCGCATCCTTCGGCCCGGCGGACGCCAGGTTCTGGTCCACCCGCTTGCGATGTTTGCCGCCAAGGATGCGGGGCCGGCGCGGCGCCGACTGGCCGAGAACGGCGCGATCTCAGGGCTGTGGATCACCACAGAACATATTTTCGATGCGGCTCTTGTTTTTGTGGGTGCTATCTGTCTGGTGAAGGGTGCCTCGCGACGGTCCCTGGTGCAGCGCCACCACGGAAACAGCTTCACCGCTGCGGAGACCCTGCCCCTGGACATGGATCAGCTCTCGGCCGAGCCCACCTGGGGCGCCCTGATCGCCGACCTGATCGGTGTGCCCCGGGTGGAGCTGTGCAATCCCCTGCGCCTGGGCAGCCTGGCCACCACCACCGCCGACTTCCGGGACGAGTTCTATGGCCTCGCGCCTTTTGTAGTCGAGGATACACCAGAAACACGGAATGACCGACGTTTTCCGCCACTGATCGTCACCGGGCTGATCGACCCGGCCGAAAACCTGTGGGGGCAACGGAGCGGTCGCTTTGCCAAGCAGAAGTGGGAGCGTCCGCGGGTGGACCTGGCTGCGCTGCGCGCGCAAGGCGATCTGGCCGACTGGGCGCGCGCCCGCCTGGTGCCCAAGATAGTGGTGGCCACGCAGACCCGGGTGATCGAGGCACTGGCCGATCCCGACGGGATCCTGATCAATTCGGTGCCGACCATTACTGTGATTCCGAAGGAGCCGGAGCAGCTCTGGCGCCTCCTCGCAGTATTGTTGTCGCCGCCCGTGTCGGCCTGGGCACTGGGCCGCTACGCCGGCAGTGCGCTGTCCATCGCCGCCATCAAGATGAGCGCCGACCAGGTGGCGCAGATTCCTCTGCCCACCCTGAAAGGCCCCTGGGAGGAGGCGGCGGTCCTGGTGCGCGAGGCCTCCTCCTCCCCCTCCCACCGGCTCGACCTCCTCGGCGCCGCCGCAGCCAAAATGTGTGCGGCCTACGCGGTGCCACCGGAGCCGGTCTGGAGCTGGTGGCGCGAGCGACTGGGGGATTGACTCTGATCAAAGCCCGGAGAAGCTACTGACCGAATAGCGGGCACTGCCGTACTCCCAATACAGGAGGCCGTAGCCATTGTGGAGGTGGGTGTAGGTGATCACGCCGGCCTCGTCGGTGTCCTCGACGCGCCAGACGGCGTAGCTCTGCCCATCCACCGTCTGGTAGCGACCGTAGGGGATGTAGAAGCTGTGGGAAGACGTCGCATCCGCGCGGGTGTATGTCGTGGGCGAAGTCGCGAGCTGAACGCCGCTCAACTCCCAGCTTCCGTAGCGGGCGATCGTCGCCGGAATCAGCAGCGGACGATCGAGGTAGCGCTCGGTTCCGGAAGCACTGCTGCTGAGCTGGGCAACCGTGGTGGTACTCCACTCCTCGGCCACAAGGTGCAGCCCATCGGTCTCGCAGGTGACCCAACGGTCCATTTCAAAATAGTCGGTTTGAATACCGCTTGTATCGCTCCCAATGCCGGAGATCTGCACCCCCCAGACATTGATCCCATCGAAGGTGGCCGACCCGGTAGAGGTGACCGTCCAGCTCAGGCGTTTCTGGCCATCTACACCGCTCCAATTCCACACCGCACCGACCTGATCGAAGGGGGCATAGCCACTACAGACATCATAGGCCAGGTTGGCCGTGCTGACGGTGCAGCTACTGTCGGCGCCGTCGCAGTCCTGATCCAACCCATCCTCGCAGCTTTCCGCGGCCCCGGGGAAGCGACCGGCATCCTGGTCGTCGCAATCGTTGGCGTAGACCGCACCATCTCGGTCGGCGTCGTCATCCACGGTGGCTGCATTGCAGTCGTTGTCCACCCCGTCATAGGGCTGCTCGGACGCAGCCGGGGAGGTGGAGGCATCGGCATCGTCACAGTCATCCACCGCAAGGTAGCCATCCGCATCCAAGTCGTCCTCGGCGGTGAGGGGGTTGCAGTCATTGTCCAGCGCATCATAGGGCTGCTCCACCATGCCCGGAGAAATCATGGCATTGTAGTCATCACATTCCAATGCAGCGATGTAGCCGTCCCCGTCCAGGTCGTCGTCGGGACTGTCGGGATTACAGTCGTTGTCCACGCCGTCATAGGGCAGCTCTACGGCCGACGGGGAGACCGCTGCGTCGCCATCGTCACAGTCTTCGGCGCGGCGATGACCATCGGCATCCAGGTCATCGTCGGGGGTCAGGCTGCTGCAGTCGTTGTCGATTCCGTCATAGGGCTGCTCGACGCCGCCGGGGGAGATCTCCGGGTTGCTATCGTCACAGTCCAGGGCGGAGGCAAAGCCGTCCACGTCCACATCATCGTCCGGAGTGCCAGGGTTGCAGTCGTTGTCCACCCCATCGTAGGGCTGCTCCGCTGACCACGCGGTGGCTTGGGTGCAGTCGTCGGCGACGGGGATAGAGTCGTTGGAAACAGGCACAACCTGACAGGCAAGCAGAAGCAGCAACATGAGATCCTCGGGTGATGGTGGGTAGGGATGCAAAAACCATGCCAACATGGTGCTGCCCCTTCATGCCATGTTTTCGCGACATCCCCGGGGATCAGGCGCTCTGTTCCGGCCGGGGTGCACAGATGGCCACGCCGCTGTGCAGCGGCGGCGCACGGCGCGCACAGGCCCCGAATCCCCGGGCCCCCCGCCCCGTGCATGCCCCACCCGCCCGCTTTTCGATCGGAGCGGCCCCAAGCGGCGCGGGCTTCGACACGTTAACCGCTGCGGATGGTGCTGCTCGCTCTCCTGCACGGCTGTGGTCCCCGCCCTTTGGAGGTGGGGAGCACTCCGGTGGAAGAGGCGGAGGAGGCGGAGGACTCAGCAGGCCCGCTGCCGGTGGAGGAGATCGCGCCGGCCCCCCCGATCACGGGCCTGTGCGTAGTGAAGCTGGACTGTTTGGACACCGTGGTGGACAGCCCGCCCACCCGGTGCAGCCTGGAGGTGCAGCGGAGCCCGGAGAGTCCGGCCTGGCGTGGCGAGGGCATGGTGCAGCTTCGTGGACGATCTTCCACCTCCTTCCCCAAGCCTCAGTTGGCCGTGGAGCTGGTGGATGACACGGGTGCGGCGGTGGGCGCGAACCTGCTGGGGATGGGCACGGACCCCGACTGGGTGCTCAACGGGGCCTACATCGACCGGGCGCTGCTTCGCAATCACTTTGGGTATACGCTGTTTCAGGACCTGGGCGGCCCCGAGCGCTACGCGGCGGAGTCGCGCACCTGCACGCTGCAGTGGAACGGCGAAGCCGCCGGCGTCTACTTTTTGGTAGAGAAGATCAAGGCGGACGACGACCGGCTGGTGCTGCGGGAGGACCCCGACGGCGGGAGTTTTGTGGTCAAGCTGGATGATGAGGCGGGTATCCTGGATAATAGCGCGATTGGCTACGGTGCCTGGCAGGTGGTGAGCCCGGCTGCACCCACCCCAACGCAGGAGGCGGGCATCCAACAGCACTTGCGGGACTGGCAGGCGGCACTGTCGGCCGGTCAGGGGGCGCGGCTGGAGCGTCTGGTGGATGTGGACAGCGTCATCGACTTTGTGCTGCTCCAGGAGCTGTTGCGCAATAACGACGCCTACTATCTGTCTGTGCACCTGTCGCGGGATCTGGACAGCGGCCTGCGCTTCAGCCCCTGGGATCTGGACCTGACCCTGGGGCAGCCCACCTACAACGACAACACGAACCCGGAGGGCTGGGTGGCCTACCGACCGGTGATGATCGCAGGTCTATCCGCCATTCCGGACTTTCAGGACCGCATCGCTGCGCGCTGGCAGGAGCTCCGCACCGGAGCCTGGGCCGATGCCGCGCTGCTCGCACACATCGATGCACAGCATGAGCTGCTGGGCGAGGAGTTGGCTGCCAACTTCGTTATTTGGCCCTGGGAGCAGATTCCTCAGTATTGGTCCACCCTTCCCGAGGTGGCCGGGCCCGAAGAGGAGTACGCGCGAATCCGGAGCTGGATTGTGTTAAGAACCGCCTGGATCGATGCAAACATTTCGGCGTGGTCTTCCCAATAACCCTTGACGTGTCAATGGATCATCCCCTTGAAATCATAGATTTGTCCCGGCTGGTCGGCGTCGCGTACCGAAGTCATCAACTACAAAGGACACCAGAGCGAGCTGGCCTTCCGCACCGTGGTGATCGAAGCAGCCAACCCGAGCGAGGAGAATGCACGGATCAGCGTATTTTTCCTGTCGGAAAGTGGCCAACTTGTGAAGGAGATGAACCGCACCTTGGAGCCCGGCCACTCCACCACCTTGGAGCTGCAGGCCGCGGACTTCAGCCATGGCGCAGCCGGC
>JBEIQS010000465.1:0-1941 GCA_040376425.1 Alphaproteobacteria bacterium
CCCCCATAGACCGGGTGTATCTTGTTGTCGCCTCGCGCGCGCTCCCCAATCAAAAAACGGTGAATAAGTGAAGCCAAAATCTACAGAATGGGTCCGAATAGGCGACCTTCTACCTTGGGAACGCAACCCCAAGTCACATTCAACCGAGAACGTGGCCGAAATCGCACGCTCCATCGTGCGCTTCGGTTTCACCGCCCCCATCATCCCGTGGCGGTCCAGAAAGCAGGTTGTAGCTGGACATGGTCGCCTGTTGGGTGCGGCCATGCTCTACCGCGAAGATCCAGGCCGCAAGCTGGCACCGGACCAGCCGGGCGAGGCTGCGACGAAGGCAGAGGACGGGCTCGTGCTGGTACGCTGGATGGAGTTTGCCAGCGACAACGAAGCCGCCGCCTATGCCATCGCAGACAACCGCCTCACCGAAAAGAACCCGATGGCGGTCGATCTGGTAGCGCAGCTTTTCAGTGAAATCAAGGCAGAGGGCAGCAGTCTGGACGGGCTCGGGTATGGGGAGGAGGAGTTGCAACTGATGCTCGACCCCAACGCCGGGCAAGAAGAGGAGGAACCAGCGGACACGTCGCAGCAGGTCGGAGAGCTTGCCTACCGCCTGATCGTCGTCTGCCGGAACGAGGTACACCAGGGAGAGCTTTTAGAACGCCTTGAAAGGGAGGGCTTAGAATGCCAGCCGTTGATTTCATAGTATCATCGCCGGTAACCCGCAGCGTGCGAGCGCGGCAAGTTGCCAGCATGTTTGATGTCCCTTTCCCGGAGCGGTCGGAGGTGCGCTGGACAGGCGATGTCCCGATAGAAGCGCGCCCGTGGAGCGTGGGCCTGATCGTCGGCCCTTCAGGTGCCGGGAAGTCCAGCATCATGCGGCAGATGTTCGGCGACATGCCGGATCTGAAGTGGGGAGCCGCTTCGGTGGTGGATGACTTCACCGCCCCGCTTCAGGAGGTGACCGATGCCTGCTCTGCGGTCGGCTTCAACACGATCCCGGCGTGGCTCCGACCCTACCACGTCCTGTCCAACGGGGAGCGGTTCCGCGTGGATCTTGCGCGGCGGCTGGTAGAGATCCCCGGCGTGATCGTGGTGGATGAGTTTACCTCGGTCGTGGATCGACAGGTGGCGCAAATCGGCAGCCACGCTGTACAGAAGCACATCCGCAAGGCCAAACGGCAGTTCGTGGCGGTCACCTGCCACTATGACGTTATCGACTGGCTACAGCCTGACTGGATTCTGGAGCCTGCTACCATGACTTTCACCTGGAGGTCGGTTCAACCCCGACCCCGCGTTGAAGTCGAGATCCGCCGCTGCCCCTACGCTCTCTGGGAAATGTTCGCTCCGTTTCACTATCTGACGAAAGACCTCAACACGATAGCGCGTTGCTTTGCCGCCTATGTGAACGGTCGTCCCGTGGCATTTGCAGGTATGCTACACTTTCCACACCCGAAGGTCAACGACATCATGCGGTGCTCTCGGCTGGTTACCTTGCCGGATTGGCAGGGAGTCGGAATCGCGTTTGCTTTGGTAGATGCCTGCGGTTCCGCCTACAAGGCTATCGGCAAGCGGCTACGGACATACCCAGCGCATCCAGCCTTGATCCGGTCGTTCGACCGTTCGGATAAGTGGAAGATGGAAAAAGAGGGCGGAGTCTTTCAAAACAGAGCAAGCGATACCTCGCCAAAAAACAAACGTGGAGCGCAACAACAGCGCCCATGCGCCACCTTTGAATATGTAGGCCCCGCAATGGACCGAGCGCAAGCGGTCAACTTTCTACAGGGTGAGCCATGAAACCCCGAATCCCCGGTTGGGTCGGCTGATGGCATATCGCCTAACCGACCGGCAAACCAAGGTTATCGCAATCGTCGAGGCGGCGTTAGCAGAGAAAAAGACGCCGCAAATAGCCTTTTTTTGGCGCAAGCTACGCGCGGCCGCACTTCCGAA
>JBEIQS010000115.1:0-18759 GCA_040376425.1 Alphaproteobacteria bacterium
ACCCGCCTGGACACCGACTCCAGTGTGCGTCTGACCGGCCTTATTCTGATTTCTCCGGGTAGAACCGCGACCCTTCAACTGAGTCCGGCAACGCCCGGAAGCCCGGTTGCCAACGCCTGGCCGGTGGAGACCTGGCGCCTCGCCGAGACCCGGCCGGTCCTTTGTATTCATCCGCTGGGAGACGAGGGCAATGCCTGCGTGCGTCCCAAGGCAGAAGCGCCACCGCCCCCTCTCCCCAAAAAAGGGAAGCGGAAGGTGGAGGAGCCCCCGCCTCCGCCTCCCCCCGATCCGGTCCCGCCTGCCCTGTTGAAGGTGACCGCCTTGGAAGGCGGTCGCAACTTCGGTGGCAATTGGGACAGCATCAGCAACGAGATCCTGGCCATGATTCTTCCGTCGGTACCCGAAGAAACGCCGACGGAAGTGGTCGCCAAACCCTGAGCATCGGGCTCAGGCGTCGGGGAATGACCGGGAACGGGTTGCAATGGCCTTCAGAAGGCGGGCTTCGAACTCGGTCACGGGCATGGTCTGCTGTTCTTCGATGCCGAAGCGTCGCAAGGTGACCGTGTTGTTCTCGACTTCCTTCTCGCCAATGATCAGAATGTTCGGTACCTTCTGAGTACCGGCATTGCGGATCTTCTTTTGCAGGCGCTCCGAGGACTCATCCACCTCTGCCCGAACCATCTGCTGGCGCAGACGCGCGGCGATGCCGAAGGCGTAGTCGTTGAAGCGGTCGGCGATGGTGACCAGCCGCACCTGACAGGGGGCCAACCAGGTGGGAAATGCACCGGCATAGTGCTCAATCAGGAAGGCGATGAAGCGCTCGTGTGTCCCCAGCGGAGCCCGGTGGATCACGTAGGGGATGTGCTCTTGGTTGTCCGCTCCGGTATAGTGCAGCCCCAAACGCCGAGGAATGGCAAAATCGAGCTGGTTGGTGGACGCGGTCTCCTCGCGGCCGGTCACCGTGCGGAACTGCACGTCGATCTTGGGACCGTAGAAGGCTGCTTCCCCCTTCACTTCCTTGAAGGGAAGGCCGGACTCGATCATGGCTTCGCGCACAAAGACCTGGCTGCGCTCCCACGCTTCCGGTTCGTTCACATACTTCTCTTTGCCCTTGGGATCTTCGGGATCCCAGGTGGAGAAGCGCATGTAATAGTTGGTAAGCCCCAATACATCATACACCTTCCGGTGCATCTCCATGACCGCCAAGAACTCGCTCTTCAGGTTCTCCTCTGAGCAGTAGATGTGGGCGTCGTTCATGCACATGCCGCGCACGCGGAGCAGGCCGGACAGCGCGCCGGAGTCTTCGAAGCGGTAGACCTGCCCGTACTCGGCCAGTCGCAGCGGAAGGTCGCGGTAAGAGCGCTTCCGGGCCCCGAAGATCTTGTGGTGGTGCGGACAATTCATCGGCCGGAGGCAGTACACCTCCTTGATCACCTCTTCTCCCTCCTTCCCTTCCACCGTCTCCCGCAGCTCCATCATCGGGTACATGTGGGACTTGTAGTAGGGCAAATGCCCGGTGCGGTAGTACAGGTCGGCCTTGGCGAGATGGGGGGTTGCCACCCGCTGATAGCCCGCCTTGAACTCGATCTCTTTGGCCAACTTCTCGATCTCGTCGCGCAGGACGGTGCCGGCGGGCAACCACAGGGGCAGGCCCTTGCCGATCTCGTCGTCGATCACGAAAATATCAAGGTCGTGACCCAGCTTCTTGTGGTCGCGCTCCTGGGCCTCTTTGAAGGCCTTCACATGCGCATCCAGGCCTTCGCGATTTGCAAAAGCCCAGGCGTAAAGCCGGGTCATCATGACATTCCGCGAATCACCGCGCCAATAGGCGCCCGCTACGCTGCGCAGCTTGAAGCCATCCGCAGGAAGGTCGCGGGTGTTGTCCACATGGGGGCCGGCACACATATCGAGGAAGGGCCCATTCTTGTAGAAGGAAAGGGTTTCAACGCCCTTCTTCTCGCCCAGCTCGGCTGCGTACTCGCGCTTGTAGGGCTCGCCCATCGCCTCGATGCGGGCCAGACCCTCGGCCAGCGTCAGATCCTCCCGCACAAAGGGCTGCTGCCGCCCGATGATCTTCTTCATCCGCTTTTCGATCTCGGAAAAATCCGCTTCCGAGAGCGGCTCCCCCTTGATGATGAAGTCGTAGTAAAAACCGTCGGCGATGGGGGGACCAAAACCCAAGGTGCTTCCGGGCCGCAGCTCCAGCACCGCCTGAGCGAGCACATGGGAGAGACTGTGGCGGATCTGGTAGAGGCGAGCGGCCTCCGCGTCCTGGGGGGCAACTTCTTCGTGTTCGACCTGTTCCACGGGAAAACTCCGGTACAAAGGGAGGTGACGCCGGCCGGTTCACGGAAGAATTCCGGGAGCGCCCGACGGCATCCGCCGTTTAACCGGTCTTCCTCCTCTCCGCCCCCTCTTCGCCTCTATCCCTTAGAATTCCAGGGGTCGATTGCTCACATCTGCCACCATGCTGCCATCGTCCACCGCGTCGTACAGCTCAGAATTCATGTCATCCTCTACGACATCCCCGCCATCCTCTGCGACCAGCCAATAGTCCACGGCGGTAGCCCAGCAATTGGGAATACCGGTGACCGGGCTGGCCTCGAAGCTCACCGTTCCGTCCCGATCCGTGCTCCCCTCACCAAGAATTCCAGGCTCCCAAAGCCGTTCTTCCAGGTAGACCCGGACCCCCGCAGCAGGCTGCCCTCCCCGGGTGACCTTCGCACGGATGCCGATGTCATAGCTTTCCGGATCCCCACAACCCTCCACCGTCGCTTCACTTTCCTTCTGCTCCCCGTCCTCTCCGGCGGTGCACGCCAGCATCCATGTCAGCAGCAACATCCCGTTCTCCTCCAGGTCAACCACCTATCCGATCGCCGCCCGTTGAGAAGCATGCATCCAAGACCTCCCCAACGCGCCAACGGTCGGATAGGAGGGCTGCCCTACCTGCTTCACGGAGACTTCATGCTCAGCCATCCACACCGCGACGACATGCAAAGCCGAATTCTGGCCGCCTTCCGCTCCCTGCGCCCCGCTACGGGCAGCGAGCACTTTGTGGCCTTCGGCGAAGCTGTCCTCGCCAATTCGCGGATGGTGGCACTCGCCGGCCGCAATCCCGAACAGGTGGCGCTGATGATGCGTGCGCTGTGGGAAACAGCGAACCAGAGTGGCGGCGGCCTGAAGGTGCAGTGGCACGAGGGGGAGCGGGGGCTCCTCATCACCACGGCCATGCCGGATCAGGTCTTCATCGTGGACACCATCCGGAAGGCGCTGCGCGCCGCGGGCGTCGGGCGTCTTTTCGGTTTTCATACGGTGCTTCCTATCGATCGGCGCGCGGGAATGCGGGTTGGCTACAGCGACTCCCCCATGGAGTCCATCACCTGCTTTGAGGTAGAGGGTCTGGAGGCAGCCGACGGGGATGCGGTGGTGGCCGACCTGCAGGCGCGCCTGAGCCTGGCCAGCCTGGTGGTGTCCGACTTCGACGCGGTCCGGGCGCAGGTGAAAGACGCAATCGCGAAGCTGGAGGAAAGCAAGACCGAGGAGTCCCCGGAGGGTGCGGACTTCCTGCGCTGGTCGCTGGTCGACAACTTCGTCTTCCTGGGGGCGACCTACAGCGAGGGCGACAAGACGGTGGTCCTGGGCGCGGACCGCAGCTACGGCGCGCTGTGGGCACCGGCAGAGAATCGTCCTTCCTCCTCGGCGGTTGCCGTGCGGAAGGAAAAACTGGAGTCCCCCATTCATCGCAACGGGCGTGTGGATGCCGTACGGGTGACCGTAGGCGGAAGCTCCTTTGTGTTCCGGGGCATGTTCACGCACCGCGCCCTGACGCAGCCCTGCCGCAACCTTCCCATCCTGCGCAAGCTGCTGGAACGTGTATTGGCGGATACAGAAAGCCGTAGCTCCCATCGCTATCGTGGCCTTGCCAATGTGTTCGATGCCATGCCTACCGAGTGGCTGTTCTCCGCCACCCCGGCCCAGGTTCGCGAAGTGCTCGACCGCGTGTACGACGCGGAGCAGGATCACAGCGCCCAGCTCCACCTACAGCAGGAGGACGACACCACCTTCGCCATCATCGCCATGCCCGAGCGGCGCTACTCGGACGGCGTGCGTGGCCGCCTGTTGAGTCGCCTCACCGAGCTGAGCGGGGCCACCTACACCGACTCCAGCCTCTTCGCCGGTCGCTTTGACACCGTTCTGCTGCAGGTCTTCCAGACCGCCACCCGCCGCATCGGCGACGAAGGGGTGGCGGCCTTCCGCGCCTTTGTGACCGAGCTGGGCACCCCCTTCAACGATCGCCTTGCCGAAGTGGTGAACAGCGAGGACCAGGAGATCGTCGGTCGCTACGGCGAAGCCTTCGACAGCGAGTACGCCGACCACACGCCGCTGGCACTGCTTGGCCAGGACATCCAGTTGTTGGAGCTTGCACGCGCATCCGGTCGCACGCTGGCCCGGCTGCAGACCTCTGGAAGCGAGCTGCTGCTGCGGGTCTACCAGAACAACGACATCATCCTGAGCGAGCTGCTCCCCATCCTGGACAACTTCGGGCTGGTGATCGAAAAGCAGGAAGCGATCGACGTCCATCCCGCCGGGCTGCCCGCACAGCAGATCGACAGCTTTGAGGTAGCGCGGGTCCCCGGCGTGAGCGATCAGGACGTGCGCGCCCGCGCCGAGCTGCTGGTGGCCGGCCTGGAGGCGGTGTTCGAGAAGCACATCGCTTCTGACCCCTTCAACCGCCTGATTCTCACCGCAGGCTTGACGTGGCAAGAGGCGGACGTGGTGCGTGGTCTGATGGGCTACGGCCGGCAGATCGTCCTCCGCCAGACCTACGCGCGTATCCAGGAGATCCTCCTCAAGAACGCGACGCTGGTCAAGGCCATCGTGCGCTGGTTTGAAGCCAAGTTCGACCCGGATCTCTCCGGGGACCGCGCCGCGGCCGCCCAGGCCCGCAGCGAAGAGGTGGCCGAGCTGTTGAAGGCCGTCCAGACCGCCGACGAAGATCAGGTGATGCGGACGCTGCAGAACCTGGTGGACGCCATGCTGCGCACCAACTTCTACCGCACCGACCGGAAGTGCCACTACGTCAGCTTCAAGTTCGACCATGGCAAGATCCGCATCCTTCCGGCCCCCCGGATGTGGCGTGAAATCTACGTCCACCATCGCGAAGTGGAAGGGGTACACCTGCGCGGCGGTCCGATCGCCCGCGGCGGTATCCGCTTCTCCGATCGCGCGGACTTCCGTACGGAGATCCTGGGTCTGGTCACCACGCAGATGGTGAAGAACGTGGTCATCGTACCCGAAGGCAGCAAGGGTGGCTTCTACATCAAGTACACCATTGATGATCCCAAGGAGCGCCGCCGCAAAGGTGATGAGCTGTATCAGATTCTGATGCGCGGCATGCTGGACATCACCGACAATATCGTCCAGGGCAACGTGGTGGGTCCGGCCCGCGTCGTGGCCCACGACCCCCAGGATCCCTACCTCGTGGTGGCGGCCGACAAGGGCACCGCGCACCTGTCCGACACCGCCAATCGCCTCTCCCTGGAATACGGCTTCTGGCTGGGCGATGCCTTCGCCTCGGGTGGCTCCAACGGCTACGACCACAAGGTCGTCGGCATCACCGCGCGCGGCGCCTGGGTACTGGTCCGCCGTCACTTCCGCGAAATGGGCCTGGATCCTGACAAGGATACCTTCACCTGCTTCGGTATCGGCGACTGCGGCGGCGACGTCTTCGGCAACGGCGTGATCGAGCACCGCACCATGAAGCTGCAGGCGGCCTTCAACCACGCCCACATCTTCTTCGACCCCGATCCGGATCCCGCCACCACCTACGAGGAGCGTCTGCGCCTCTTCAAAGAAGTGAAGGGCTGGGACGCCTACAATACCGCACTCCTCTCCAAGGGCGGCGGCATCTTCGACCGCCGGGCCAAGATCATCCCCCTCTCCCCCGAGGTGAAGGCGATGCTCGGCACCCTGGCCGACGAGGTGACCCCCGATCAGGCGATGAACCTGATCCTGAAGATGAACGTGGATTTGTTCTGGAACGGCGGCATCGGGACCTATGTGCGCGCCACCCACGAGGGCAATGCCGACGCCAACGATCCTCCGAACGATGACTGCCGCGTAAGTGCCACCGAGCTGCGCTGCAAAGTGGTGGGAGAAGGCGGAAACCTGGGCTTCACCCAGGCTGCGCGTGTGGAATATGCGATGGCGGGCGGTCGTCTGAACACCGACTTTGTGGACAACTCCGGCGGTGTGGACACCTCGGACCACGAAGTCAACCTGAAGATCCTGCTCAATCCGATGGTGGCTTCTGGCCGCATCACCCTGCAGGACCGCAACGACTTCCTGCGGACCCTGACCGACGAAGTGGCCAATGCGGTGCTGGACGACTGCAACGCCAACGGTCGCCTCATCTCGCTGGACACCGTCCGCTCCCAGCTCGATCCCCTGCCCTTCTCGCGCTCCATCGACTGGCTTTGCGCCCGCGGCAACGTGACCCGTCGTTTCCTGGTGCTGCCTTCCGAGGACGACCTCAAGCGCCGCGCGGCCTCCCGCCAGGGCTTGACGCGTCCAGAGCTGGCGGTGATCCAGGCGCACCTGAAGATGCACCTGTTCAAGATGCTGATGGCAGAAGATCCGGCGGTAATCCCCGACTTCGACCGTCTGCTCCGCGGCTACTTCCCCAGTGCCGTGCGCAGCCGCTTCGGGGCGGACATCCCCGGCCACATGCTGGCGAAGGCCATCGGCATGACCGTGCTGCTGACCGACGTGGCCACGGATGCGGGCTGCAACTACTTCCCGCAGATGATGGACCTGACCGGTGCCAGCGCCGGGCGTATTGCCGGTGCCTGGCGTTCCGCCATGGCCCTGGTCGGGGGCGACGCTCTGAAGGAGGAGCTGCTCAGCTCCAAGCCCAAGCCCGATGGTGCCCACCGCGCTTGGGTGGCCTTCACGGACGGGATTCAGACCCTCGTGGCGAACTGGCTGGCCCCCGGTGCTTCCGGTCAGGAGGATCCGGCGCGCTTCCAGCAGGCGCTTGCCGCGCTTGCGGCCAACCGTACCACTGCGGATCAGGCCCTCTACCGCTCCACGGTGGAGCGTCTGTCCGCCCGCGGCGTACCGGTCGACCTGTGTGAGCGCATTCTCAACCATGCGGACGCCGCCGCGGCCTCCGAAGTGGCGGCCATTGCCGCCGCACGCGGGGAGAGCATCGCGCAGACGGCCGTGCGCTACCAGGTTGTTGGCGCCGCAACCCGCCTTGCGCCCACCATTCGGGCCATAGCCGGGCGCCGTGGCGGTGGCTCCTGGGACCCCGTGGCGATGGGCATCCTTCGCCTTCGCTACCAGGCATTGCTCCGGGACGTGACCCTGCGCGCCCAGGCCGGCTCCGAGCTGGCCCTGAGTGTGGATCGCGCGGCCGAGGCTATGGCCACCGGCCGGCTTGGCGAGGTGGCACGCGTGGTGGAGCGTATCGTGGGGGATTCCCCCGATGTGGCAGCGCTCCTGGTTGGTGAGCAGCAGATCCGGGCTTTACTGGCTTAGTTTCAAGGAAACGGCCCACTGAATGAGCCTTCATTCAGTGGGCTTCTTTTTGCCTACGGACCGACCTCAGCGGGGAACCAGCCGCCCGTCCACCACATCCAAACAGCGCTCCGGTTGCGCCAACGGGCTTTCCCGCACCGCGCAGCCCTCCTCCAACAGCAACCTCGTCCCTGGCGCAAAGCGACGATCGCCCAGGAAGGTGGCCTCCTCCACCTGCACCGCGCTGATCGCGCCGGTGACGGAGAGCTCCAGCACCAGACCGGCAGGCAGCTCCACGCCCCGGAGGCGCACCGGCTGCTCCAGGTAGATGCGGCGCCCCTCCGGTCGATCCTCGGACAGCCAAAGCCAGCTATCCCCGGGTAGATCGCCTAACAGGCCCCCCCCGGGCACCCGAACCGGGCTCAGGGCCGCCAGGGGGAATTTTCGACTTCCCTGCTCGTCGACCACCGTCGCCTCTCCTCCCACCAGCTCGGTGACCACGACGGGCAGGGTGGTGTCGCCGGGCTCATTCGAGGAAGTCATGGCCAACAAACCATGCGCAGGAAGTGCGAAAATCCGTTCCCTGGACACCAGAAAGCGCCGGCCCGACATGTCCACCAAGGCCTGCTCCGATGGAGCAGGTCCCCCGACAAAGAGGACCTTCACCACCGCAGGCTCCCTCAGCGTCAGTTGCTGTTCGCCAGAGCGGGAAGGCAGGCTGCCCGGAGCGAGCATGGCCGTATAGGCCGGCGGAACAAGCGGACCACGCTGACGACGAACATGCGCCAATTTCTCTACGGGAACCGGCACCCTCTCTACCGATAGCTCCTCCCGAACCCCCTCTTCCGACAGGGTGCGCCGGTAGCGCAGCTCATCCAGGTCTTCCTCCAGCCCGCCTTCTTCGGCGCGCACAATCCGTGCGTAGACCTTGCCGCCCGCACCATCGTCCACGGGTAACAAACTACGTCGCCACCGACCGGCTCCCGGCAAAAAGCGCCGTAGGATATCGCGCTCTCCAACCTCCCAGCGCACCGCCGAAGCGTCCATCTCCAGCGGCAGCCCCAAGCCATCCAGAATGGCGAAAGCTTCCGGTTTCGCCGACAACTCTGGAGAGGTCAGGGTCACGGGAACCCGTGGTGCGGACGCAACCGGCGCTCCCTGCGGCGGCTCTACCACCCGGCATGACGCCAGGAGGAGCAGCCACACTCAGAACCTTCCTTTCAGCGCCTCGGCCAGGCGCTCTACTGCCTGCGCGTCGGCGGGTACATTTCTGTTGAAGTAAGTCTCGCTGGTCACGAATTCGCTTGGGAAGCCCGCTTTCAGGAGTCCCGCCCGCATGGTGTTCACCATCGCCCCATTGCCTACCAGGTGGACATGGGCCCCCGAGAGGCGCTCCACCACCTCAGGAAGAACGGTGTTCACCCGGCCCCGCGGACCCTCCCAGACCTCGCTGCCTTCGCTCAGACAGAGGTGCCAACGGAAGCGAGGATCTTCCTCCATGGACTCCAGTTGTGGCGCGAGCGGAACATCCACCTCGGCACGGAAGCCGGAGAGCAGCGTGATCGGGCGGCTCCAGTCGGGATCCAGCAGGGCCTCTCGCGCAAAACCGGCCAGCGGACCGATGCCGGTGCCCGTGGAAATCCCCAGTACCGAGGTAGCCTCCGGCCGAATCAGCGACGTGATGGGCTTGGAGTACAGCCCCGCGATAGCGAGCAGGTTTCCCGCGCCAAGCTGGGAGAGCACGGGCGTCATCGCTCCCCCTTGGATCACCCGGAAAAGCAGAGCAATCTCCCTGTTTTCTGGATCCACGGCACTGACGGTGTAGGGGTGGCGAAGGCGATGCCCACCCACCTCCACAAGCGCTGTGGTGATGGTACCGGCGCGATAGGGCAGTGGCCACTCATCCTCAATGCGCAGGCTGAGCCAACAAGTGCCCCGCGCAATGAGGTGATTTTCGACGACCCGCGCCGGGCGCGGTTGGCTTTCCCAAGGTTCCGACATTCCCATGACGTAGCACAGAATTCCAAGCCGTGGTGCCAACCCGCCGCAAATTCCCCGATCCGCGGGTGACGCTGTTGCTTCCCCCCCACCCCGGGAGATGCGCGCACTACCGAAAGGTGATAAAATCATACTTAGGTGTAAAAATGCTGACGCTGTTCCTGAGTATCTGTTTGGCCGCTCCCTCCACGGAGCTGGAGCAGGTGATGGAGCAGGCGGCTGTGGCCGAGGCTGTTCCCACCCCCGTTTTGATGGCCATCGCCTACGAAGCCAGTCGCTTTGACCCCGGCGTTGTCTCCCGCTCCGAGGGCTGGGGCATGTTCGACCTGCACGAAGGCGACCAGGGACCCTCCCTCGAAAAAGCCGCCGCCGAGCTGGAGGTCGATCCCAACCTGCTGATCACGGACTGGAAGCTCTCAGTGCAGGGGACTGCGGCGTTGTTGGCCTCCTACGGGCGCTTGTCCACCGGTGGCAAGAGTACCCCCCCAGTAGACGATCTGCTGGCCTGGTGGGATGCAGTGCGCGCGTTTTCCGGGCGCGAGGAGCCACTGCTTCAGGAGCAATACGCCCGGTACATCTTTGAGTCCATCAGCCAGGGCTACATCGTCCAGAGCCAGTGGGGCTCGGTGGTCCAGCCGCCGATCCCCCTGAACATCAGCCGTCACGGCATGGTGCCACCGCCCGGCCTGGACAGCTCCCTGGCCTCCCAGTTTGTGCAAGCCTGTTCGGACAACTACACCAACGACAGCCGGGCCGCTGGCGATATTGACATGGTGGTTATCCACACCGTTCAAGGATCCTACTCCAGTTGCTACAACTGGTTTGCCAACTGCTCCGCCGAGGCCTCTGCCCACTATGTCGTGCGCTCCTCGGATGGTGAAATCACCCAGATGGTCGCCGAGGGAGACGTGGCCTGGCACGCCGGGCATTGGGACACCAACCTGCGGAGTGTGGGCATCGAGCACGAAGGCTATGTGGACGACCCCGGCCGCTGGTACACCGACGCGATGTACCGCGCATCCGCCGCATTGACGCTGGACATTGCCACACGCCAAGGGGTGGCTATCGATCGCAGCCACATCATCGCCCACGCAGAGGTGCCCGGCTGCTCCGGCGGCAGCGGCGGTGGAGCGGGTTGCCATACCGATCCCGGCAACGGCTGGGATTGGGACTACTATATGGACCTGCTGAACGGAGCAACCAACACGACGACCGGCGAGCTTGTGGGCGTCATCGCCGACTCCGACATCTACAACGGGACCCGCCTGGTGGGAGCCACCGTGTGGATTCCCGAAACCGGGGACAGCACCACCACGGACAGCTCCGGCGTCTACCACTTTCCGGATCTGCCGTTCGGCACCTACACCATCCATGCCAGCTACCCCGGCTTTGCCGAAGGTACCTGCGGGCCCAAGACCACCTCGGCCGCCCAGGATTGGTGCTCGATCGCCCTCTATCCCGGCGAAGATCCCGGGCCGGAGGACAGCGATCCCCCCGTGGACGATAGCAGCCCCCCAACCGGAGATGACAGCGGCGTAGACGAAGGTCCCGGCCGCCGGGGCCCCCCTCTACCCGGCACGGCCGTCGTGATCGACGAAGTGCAGCGTGGCTGCACCACCGGGGCGGGCCCTCTCTTCCTCGGACTGCTGCTTCCGCTGGTTCTGCGGAGAAAGCGGTGTTGAAGTGGCAACCGCAAATATATGTTGTGGACGACAATCCAATCGTCCAAAATGCTTGGCGGAATTGGCTGAACAAGATTCCGAGCGCTGAAATACACATGTATTCGGATGCAGAGAGCTTTCTGGCCTCTTTTGTGCCGGGGCTCCCCGGGATTCTGATTCTGGACAACCACATGCCGGGTATGACCGGCATGGAGTTGATTGAGCGCTATGTTCCCCGTCAAATCGATGTACCCGTCCTGATGGTCACCGCCTTTGCCGACGTGCAGATGGCGGTGCGTGCGGTCAAGACGGGCGTAGTGAACGTGCTGGAGAAGCCGCTACGGGGGGACGAGCTGCTCGATGCGGTGGTGAAGATCCTGGACAAAGAACAACTGGATTGGCCACGCCGGCAGGAGGCTGCAGAGCTGCGTGCCTCGCTGGCCTCCCTCACCAGCCGGGAGCGCGAGGTGATGATGGAGCTGTTGGAGGGCCGAACCAACAAAGATGTCGCCACAAACCTGGGAATCAGCCCCAAGACCGTGGAGATCCACCGCGCGCGGGTACTGCGGAAGGCGCGGGTGGACTCGGTAACGGAGCTCGTGCGTCGAATGACGGTGTTGGACGTGGATCCTCTGGGAGAGGAGTAGGGTCAGAACGCTATCCCGTGCCTGCGTGAAAGGAACGGGTTAATCGCCCGGCGCTGATTCGGTTCGGGGCGGTGATCGCCGTCCCCGATCGGCCTTACCCCGCAGGAGCGTCGTGTCTGCAGCAGCATATTTTGATGTAGACGGTACCTTGGTCGGGACAAACCTCATTCCTCCCACCTTGGCCTATCTGCTGAATCAGGCCTCGCCCCTGGACAGCGCACGCCGATTCGGCCGCTTGTTGCTGGGCACGCCCGCCCTGGTCGCTGCCGAGCTGCAGGACCGTCGCCTCTTCAACGAGGAGCTGTTCTCCCACTTCCGCGGGATGAGCGAAGACCGGATGGTCGTGCTCTCCTCGGAAGTATACAAAAATGTAGTAAAGCCCAACCTACTTCCAGGCGCAAAAGATCTGATCGATCAGTGTAAACGCGCCGGAATGCGGGTGGTCCTGATCACCGGATCACTGGACTGGACCATGGCGCCGCTGGCCGAGCACCTGGGTGCCGACCACTGCATCTCCAACCGCCTGGAGCTGAAGGACGGCTATTGCACCGGCAAGCTGCTTCGGCCGGTGGTCGCAGGTCCTGGAAAAGCAACGCTGATCGTGGAAGATGCTCGCGCGCACGGCCACGATCTGATGAAGTGCCACGCCTACTCAGACTCTTTCTCCGACGTTCCGATGATGTCCGTTGTTGGGCATCCGATCTGTATACGCCCGGATGCGCGCCTGCGCAAGCTTGCCGACGCTTACCATTGGGCCACCGTAGACATTTCCCGACGCACCCCCTAGGGCAACAATGAACACCGAACATCCTTGCGTCGTTACTATCGACCACCGCTCCCGCCCCCGCGTCCTCTTTTCAGGCGACCAGCTTGTGGAGGTCGATCTGCCGGTGGGATCCCGCGTGGTCTATCCCCGCCCGACCATGGCCCCCCTGGGCGATGTAGATGCGGCGATTCGGTATGCCATCTCACATCCCTACGGCTGCGAGCCTCTGTACGCCATGCTCCGCCCGGGCATGAAGATCACCATCGCGCTGGATGATATCTCGCTTCCGCTGCCCAAAATGCAGACGCCGGATGTGCGCGAGCGGGTGCTCAACATCGTCCTGCCTCTGCTGGCGGACTACGGGGTGACCGACATTCACCTCATCATCGCCACCTGCCTTCACCGCCCCATGTCGGGGGATGAAATCAAGCGCATGGTGGGCACCAAGACCTTCGATCGCTTCTGGCCGGACCGCCTGTACAACCACGACGCGGAAAAACCGGGGGGCCTCACCTACCTCGGCACCACCGAGGCGGGCGAGATTGTAGAGATCAGCACGCGGGCTGCCGAAAGTGACCTGATCATCTATGTGAACGTCAACTTTGTGCCCATGGACGGCGGCCACAAGTCGGTGGCCGTTGGGCTTTGCGGCTACCGCAGCCTGAAACACCACCACAACCCCTACACCATCCGCAATTCCCACTCCTACATGGATCCGGAAAAGTCGGAGTTGAACCATCGTATCACCCGCATGGGTCAGTTGGTCAACAAGCACAAGAAGGTCTTTCATATCGAGACCACGGTGAACAACCGGATCTTCGACAAACCGCTGGAGTTCCTGGCCAAGAACGAGGACACCCTCACCCAGACCGAGCTGCGCGCGCAGAAGACCCTGATCCGCACGCTGCAGGTGCTGCCCCAGCCCGCCCGTCAGGCCATCTTCACGCGGGTCCCCTCCCCCTATGGCATCACCGGTGTTTTTGCGGGGGAGACGGAAGCCACTCACAAGCACACCATCGAGCGCAGCTACGAGCAGTACCTGGTGCCCATCCAGGGGCAGGCGGACATTCTGGTGTCGGGTGTGCCCTACATCTCGCCCTACAACGTGGGTTCCTTCCTGAACCCCCTGTTGGTGGCCTGCATGACCCAGGGCTACATCTTCAACCTGTACAAAGGTGTGCCGCTGGTGAAGAAGGGCGGCACGATGATCGTCTTTCATCCCTGCACCGACCACTTCGACAAGCGCCACCACCCCACCTATGTGGAGTTCTTCCACCGGATTCTGACCAAGACCCGAGACGCGGTGGAGCTGCACAAGAAGTACGAGGCGGAATATGCGGCGAACCCCGCCTATATTCAGCTCTACCGTACCGGCCTGTCCTACCACCCCGCCCACCCTTTCTTTATGTGGTACTGGGGCGAAAATGGCCGCCAGCATGTGGGGCGCGTCATCGTAGTCGGGGCGGACAACGAGTACATTCCCAAGATTCTCGGCTATGAAACAGCCCCCACCTTCGCGGATGCGCTGCGAATGGCCAAAGAAACGGCGCCGCCCAACCCCTCGCTGACCTGCCTGCACATGGTGCCGATGCTGATGGCGGAGGTGACCCCGTGACAGGGAGCGATCGCCTCGCACCCCTGCAAGTGCGCAGTTTACTGGCTGGTTCCCGGCTGGTTGTTGTTGGCGGCACCGGCTTTCTGGGCAAGGTGTGGCTGGCCATGGTGCTCTACCACATCGAAGAGGTCGAGCACCTGTACCTGATGGTGCGTCCCCGCAAGGATCGCAACGCGTTGGAGCGTTTTTGGGCGGAGATCGCCCCCTCCCCCGTTTTTGATCCCCTGCGCGAGAAGTACCCGGGACTGGCCTTCGAGGCCTTCCTCCAGCAGAAGATCACCCCCATTCCCGGCGATGTCGGGGAGTCTTTTGCCGGTGTACCGCAGAGCCTCCGGGATCACCTGCGCGGCAATGTCACCGCGGTCGTCAATGTGGCCGGCGTGGTGGACTTCAACCCGCCCCTGGACGAAGCGCTGTCTGTCAATGCCTTCGGCATGCAGCAGCTTGTGGCCCTCGCCCGAGATCTGGGCGACGTCCCCTTCCTCCACACCTCCACCTGCTATGTCGCCGGAGATCGCACCGGACAGGTGGACGAGGTCAACCCCCAGCTCCAGCCTTTCCCCAAGGCCAGCAAGCTGGACACCCGCCACTGGAGCCCCGCGCGGGAGATCTCTGAGTGCGAAGATGTGATTCGCGCCGTCCGCCACCGTGCCGCGGATGCCTTCCGTCAGACCACCTTTCTGGCAACCGCCCGAGAGAACCTGGAGAAAAAGGGGGAGCCGGGCCGCGGCAGTCCCTTGGAAGATGAGGTCAAGCGTGTTCGTCGGGCCTACGAAGAGAAAGAGCTGATCGCAGCCGGGACCGAGCGCGCCAAGGTGTGGGGATGGCACAACATCTACACCTACACCAAGGCCATTGGTGAGCAGATCCTTTGCGAGAGCGGCCTGCAATTTACGATCTGCAGGCCCGCGGTCATCGAGTCTGCCGTGCTGTTCCCGTCGGTAGGCTGGAACGAGGGCATCAACACCTCCGCGCCCCTGATCTATCTGGGTCTGGCCGGCAACCACCGTTTTCCCGCAGAGGAGGAGTCCGTGATGGACTTCATCCCCGTGGACATGGTGGCAGCGGGCATGGTCCTGGCATTGGCCGAGCTCCTGGAAGGCCGCGCCCCCCAGGTGTACCAGATGGGCTCCTCGGATTCGAACCCCTGCAAAATGCACCGCTTGATCGAGCTGGTTGGCCTCTACAAACGGCGCCACTATCAGAACAAATCCGGCGGGAACCCCATCTTCAATTGGGTACAACGCCAGTACGAGGCGGTGCCTTACACCGCAGATTCCTACTGGAAATATGGTCCGCATACCATCGAAAAGGCCGCAAGTGGCGTGGCAGGCTTTTTGAAGCGTACGGCAACGGAGCTGGTGGCGCTGAAGCCCCTGTTGACACCGGTCTCCGAGGCGGCCAGCGGCCTGGCGGTCACCGCCTCGCGCACCGCCTACATCATGGACCAATTCGTCCCCTTCATGGCCACGCACAACTACCGCTTCAGTTGTCGAAATGTGCGTGCGGCCTACGCTCGGCTGGAAGCCTCTGAGCAGGCCCTGTTCTCGTGGAATCCCGAGACCATCGACTGGCGCCACTATATGCTCGAAGTGCACATTCCAGGACTGGAAAAGAATGTGCTCCCCGAGCTGGACGACCGCGTGAATCGCCCGCTCAAGCCCCTGCGTCGTCACGACACCCTGCTCGATCTGATCGAGGACGGAGCAGAACGTCATGACCGTGCTGCGGCCCTGATGCTGACGCAGCCGGACGGCTTCGCCCGGGTGAGCTTCCGCGATCTGCGGGAGCGTGCCCGCGCGACGGCGATGCGCCTGCGCGAACAGGGAGTGATGCCCCAGGACCGGGTTCTGCTTTCGGGTGCCAACCATCCGGACTGGGTGGTTGCATGGTTCGGAATTCAGTACGCCGGCGCCGTAGCGGTGCCGCTGGATCCCGGTCTGGGCGCGGAAGCCGTCGCCAACATTGCGCGCACGGCCGAGCCCCGCCTGGGTCTGTTCGACGCCAAGGCCAAGGGGAATTTCGGATCGGCGATAGAGATTGTTGTCGATCTGGAAACAATCACTGCACCCATGCGGGCAGACCAGATCCGCCTGCCTCAGATTCCGCACGCCCGCAGCGATGTGGCGTCGATCCTGTTCACCTCCGGCACGACCGGTCAGCCCAAAGGTGTGGTCCTCACCCACGAGAACTTCTCCTCGCTGTTGGCCTCTTTGGGCCGCCTCTTCCCGCTGAAGCCGGAAGATCGCGTTCTTTCTGTGCTTCCTCTGCACCACACCTTTGAGTTCACCTGCGGGCTCCTGCTCCCGCTTTCCGCCGGGGCGCAGGTCATCTACCTGGACGAGCTCACCGGAGAGCGCCTGACCTACGGGCTGCAGAATGGCCAGGTAACCGCGATGGTGGGCGTACCGGCGGTCTGGCAGCTTCTGGAGCGCCGGATTCAAACGCAGGTGCGTGAGCGTGGCAAGTGGTTTGAAGTGGGCTTTGATCTTGGCCTGGAGGCCAACCGTATGTTGGGCCAGCGTACGGGCTTGGATGCCGGACGCCTGCTCTTTGCCTTCGTGCACCAGCGCCTGGGCGGCAACATTCGCCTGTTGATCTCCGGTGGGGCGGCACTTCCCAAGGATACACACCAGTTCTTCGCCGGCCTCGGCCTGCACCTGGCCGAAGGCTACGGCCTGACCGAAGCGTCGCCGGTGTTGACCGTGTCCAAGGGTGGGCCGGGAGAGAAGTACGGAAACGTGGGCAAAGCCATTCCCGGCGTCCAAATCCGTATTCTGAATCCCGATCCCAACGGCGTGGGCGAGGTATTGGCCCGTGGTGCCAACGTGATGCAGGGCTACTACGCCAACGAAGAAAGCACGCGCGCCGTCCTGGATTCGGATGGCTGGCTGCACACCGGAGACCTGGGACGTATGGATCCCAAGGGCCGCCTGATCATCGTGGGACGTGCCAAGGACGTGGTGGTGACTGCCTCCGGCGAGAACATCTACCTGGATGATCTCGAAGCTCGGCTGGGCAGTATTTCCGGTGTGAAGGAGTACAGCACGGTCGGTATCCCCGACCCGCGGGGCGGCGAGCGCCTGGCCCTGCTGGCGGTCCCCGACCTGCGCGAGGACGAGGAGCCTGCACGCGGCCGAATCCACGCCCGCAACCAGCTCAAGGAAGCGTTGGCGGGCCTGCCGCCGGGCATGCGCCCGGCTGTGGTGGAGCTGCAGGACGACCTGCTGCCCCGTACCGCCAGCATGAAGGTGAAACGCCGGGAAGTGCAGACTATCCTCGCGGCGATGGTGCAGAGCAGCGAGGAGGCTCGCGTGCTGGGCGGCACGGTGGGCATCGGCACCGCGCGTGCCGTCGCCCGGGTGGCCGGGGTGGAGCCCGATCGTGTCCACAGCGCGACCCGCATTCGCGAGGATCTCGGCTTTGACTCCCTGATGTGGACCGACTTGTCGGTGGAGCTGGAGGCCACAACCGGAACCCGCCCCTCCGTGGAAGCCCTGGCCCGCTGCGAGACGGTCGCGGAAGTGGAGCTATTGTTGCGCCGTGGCAACAATGGCGCGCTGGAGCCGCGGACCGATTCCGCCGAAGAAGCGGACGAGGTGGAGGAGAAGATCCGGGTGCCGGACCTGCTCGTCGGCCCGCTGAAGCAAGCTCTTGGACAGGTGCAGCAATTTGCCAACGGCACCCTTCTGGACACACGGGTGACCGGACGCGCCTTCATCCCGCAGAATCGCCCCGCGCTGGTGGTGAGCAACCACAGCTCCCATTTGGACATGGGCCTGGTGAAGTACGCCCTGGGCGACTACGGCAGCCAGATGGTGTCGATGGCGGCGGCGGACTACTTCTTCGAAGGCAACAAGTGGTGGGTGGCTTACTGGGAGCAGCTCACCAACCTTCGCCCGCTGGACCGTCAGGCCGGTATCCGCGCCAGCTACAACCAGGCGCGCACCGCCGTGGAAGAGGGCAATGTGGTCCTCATCTTCCCGGAAGGCACCCGCCAGCCGGACGGGCGCCTCGGCCCCTTCAAGCCGATGGTCGGCAAGCTTGCGCTGGAGACCGGTCGGGATGTCCTTCCGGTCTTCCTGGACGGCACCCACCGCATCCTTCCCAAGGGGGCCTCGCTGCCCAAAGGACGCGGGGTGGAAGTGCGCATCGGCCCTCCGATTCGCTGGGAGAAAATGCAGGCCTGGACCGACGGCCTGAAGCCCAACGACGCGGCCCGCCTGGTGACCCGGGTGATGCGCGATGCCGTGGCGGCACTCCGCGACGGTCGCCTGCTGGACCCCGAGACCCTGCGCCGGGAGGACCTGCTGGAGGATCGGGTCGAGGTGGACCCCAACGTCGCGCTGTTCCAGGAACTGCCCGGCCGCTTTATCCCCGGGGCCTTGGAAGAAACCACCTCCTGGTACTTCAGCCTTGGCGATGGCGAGCACAGCAAGTGGACGGTGATCGCCGATAAGGACAAGGTGGAGGTAAAGGCCGGAAAGCCATCGGGAGGCGTCGCCCCTTGTGTGGTCAAGACCTCGCCGGGCATGATGGAGAAGATCATTC
>JBEIQS010000079.1:0-24272 GCA_040376425.1 Alphaproteobacteria bacterium
ACCGGCGCTGGAGCCGCGACCGGCGCTGGAGCCGCGACCGGCGCTGGGGCCGCGACCGGCGCTGGGGCCGGCGCAGCCTCCTTCGATGGGCGCTCGAGCTGGCTGATACCCCAGATTCCCCCGGCGACCAGCACCACGGCCACAGCACCCGCCACGCCGACCAATCGCATCGGACTGCTCGGCGCCGCCTTGGCCGCAGGCGGCCCCTTCTCCACCAAAAGCGTACCTGCCGTTCCGTCCGACGGCATACGGCTACTCTGCACCACCCCTGGCACCACCTTCTCGCACCAATCTTCCAGGGTATCCCCGGCGATATGGCCGCGAATGCGGTCCAGCGTTCGGGCACACTCCTTGCCGATCGGGCGCCGGGTGGGGTCCGGCGACAGCAGATCCGAGATCAGCTCGTGCAGCGGTGCACTGAGCTGCTCAATCCACTCCCACTGCGGACGCAGCGTTTTTCCTGGCGGCGTACGCTCGGGATCGGCAGCGCTTGCGCCCGGCCGGAGGCCGGTCAGCAGCTCGAAGAGCATGATGCCCACGGCGTACATATCTCCGGCGTGAGTATCTTCTCCCTTAAAACGCTCCGGAGACATATAGGAAAGTGTGCCGAATGTGGCGTGGGTGGTACCCACCTCTCGATCCGAAAACTCTGCCCGAGCAACGCCAAAGTCCAGAAGCTTGACCTCGCCCGCGGCGGTAACCCGCACATTGCTGGGCTTGATATCACGATGAACCAGTCGCAGCGCCACCCCGTCCGGTCCGGTCTGGTTGTAGGCAGCGTGCAGCGCACCCGCCACTTCGGCCACGATCGCCAGCGTGGCCCGAGGGGGAACCGGGCCTTTCCGGAGGAGCACTCCCAGATCCACCCCTTCCACATACTCCATGATGACGGACCACTGGCCGTTGAGCTGCACCAGATCGTCCACCCGCACGATGGCACGGTGGTGGATCAGCGACAACATCCGCGCCTCATCGCGCAGGCGTCCAACCATTTCGGAGCTGACGGCACGATCAGGATTCAGGACCTTTACCGCCACTTTTTTTGGCAGTCCTGCGCCCACCGTATCCGCCAGATACACCGCCCCGAAGGCTCCCCGCCCCAAAAGCTCCGTAACTCTGTAGCTCCTGCCGACGTTCACGCTGCCCTCTACCGTGGAAGCTTCCCATAGCGGGAAGACCCCGCAACGCATAGTATAGTCCAATGCTGCCCATGCTGCTCGCCCTGGCCTGCGGATCCCACTGGTCGTTCGTGGACGCAGATGGCGACGGATGGACCGCCGAGATGGGAGATTGTAACGATTCTAACGGCACTATCAACCCCGGCACGACCGAGGTCTGGTACGACGCGATCGATCAGAATTGTGACGGCAATGACGCGGACCAGGACGGGGATGGATGGGGCGCGGAGGACTGCAACGATTCCCCGGAGCCCGTCAGCGGGCTTCGTGAGGGTTTCCCAGGCCTTTTTGGCGCAGACGTCTACCCCGGCGCACCGGATCGGCCCTACGACGGTGTGGATTCAAATTGCGACGGCCGGCTCGACGATGATGCGGATGGCGACGGGGTTTCTTCGGCACTTTGGGGCGGCGATGACTGCTACGATAGCCTGGAGGACGCGTGGGCTGACCCGGCCGCCCTCGGACCGCGCGCGGTCTACCCCGGTGCAGTCGATCTGCCTTACGATGGTACCGACGCAGACTGCGCGGGAGACTCCGACTTTGATGCAGACGGGGATGGAGCCGATGTCCCCTCAGATTGCGACGATGCCCGTGCGGGAATCGGCCCCAGCCAGATCGAGCTTTGGTACGACGGCGTGGACCAAGACTGTGACGGCAACGACGGAGACCAAGACGGAGATGGCTGGTGGATCGCCGACTATGCCGAACGCTCCGGCGCAGCCCTACCCGAGGGGCGAAACGACGGCGACTGCGTAGACGACCCGGAGGCCGTTCCTGAAGTTGCCCTCGGCTACCCGGAGCTGGAGGCAGACGCCATTTTCCCCGGGGCCTCCGATCTGCCCTACGACGGCGTGGACGCGAACTGCCTGGGTGACGACGACCAGGATGCGGATGGAGACGGCTTTCCCGTTGATGCCGACTGCGACGACAGTGCAGTCGACAGCTTTCCGGGCGCTCCCGAACGCTGCGACGCACGCGACAACAATTGCTCTGGTCTTCCCGACGAAACGGGCTGCCCCTGCACGGTGCAACACCGGGGCAGCGTGCCCTATCTTGCCTGCGACGCCGGACAGGGAGAGCTTTTCACCAGCTCCTGTGCCCTTTGGGGCTATGTTCCAGTTGTGGGGGAGGAAGAGGCGGAGCGAAGCTGGTTGGTCGGTGCAGGCTACGCGGGTGCCTGGCTGGGCCTGGATGATCGAACCGTCGAAGCTGATTTTCTGCGCTGGGACGGCGCCACACCCGGCAGCACAGCCTGGGCCTCCGGCCAGCCCGACGATGCGGGCGGCGGGGAGGACTGCGCGTACCTGGGCGACGATGGCCTGTGGTACGACGATGCCTGCTCCACGTCCCGCCTGTGGCTCTGTCGCGGCTGAGGGCCCACCGGGGGCCGCTGCGCCCTTGGGGCGCACCGGCCTTGCGGTTTGTCGACCCTCGCAGCTTATTTACCTGCCATCTGCCTTTTTTCTGAATGAGGCCTCATTCAGCGTCGTTACACCGCCTGGGGCACGATGGAGATGGCCTCTTCCCGGGCCCAGCTTCGCGCCTGATCCCAGTCCATGCGGTTGGGCTTCTTGGGGAAGGCGGACATCTTGGCAGTCTCAAAAAAGCCTTCAAAGGTGCGGAACATGAAGCTGGTGTCGATCCAGCATGCGCGCATGCAGCCCTCACAGCCGCCCACTTCGAGAAGGCGCTTCTTTTCAAATTCGCCCGATTGATAGTAGGCTTCGAAGTTGTCGTCCAGAATGGAGACATGCTGCTGCTCGGTGCGGTGACACACCGTGAAGGCACCGTTGGGCGCAACCGAGAAGTACAGGCGACCCGCGTCGCAGCCTTCCGCAGGAAAGCGGCCGGTTTTCAGGTACATCCGGCTCGCCTCCAGATAGGGCGTGCTATTCAGGATGGGTGCGCCCTCCTTCTTCAGCGCGATGATGCGGTCGTAAGCCACATCCACACGTTGACGCACGGCGTCCGGTGTATCCTCGGTATTCAGGCCCATCTCTGGCCGGTACCGGATGAAGCGCGCCTCCCAATTGCGCACGCCGGCCTTGGGGTCGGGCAGCAGCTCGACTGGAAGGAAGGAGATATGGAAGCCGATTGCCTCGGCGAAGCGCACCATGTCGGGCAATTCTTCCAGGTTCAAGTTGGAAACAACGCAGTTGATCGTCGGCAGTCCACCGCTGCCGTGGAGCAGACCGCTCACCTCGGTCATCGTCTTGACCGCCTCTTTCCATGATCCCTCGTACTCACAGATATAGTCGAAGCGGGCAGGATAGAGAGAGTCCAGGGAGATCGAAAAGTTTTTCACCCCGTACTTCACACACTTTTCCAAACGTCCCGGTGCAAGCCCCACACCATTGGTGAGCACCCGCACGTTCAGACCGGTATCCACGAAGAGTTTTGCCGCTTCTTCCAGGTGTTCAGAGGCAAAGGGCTCGCCACCCCCGATGGAGACCTGCACCACCCCCATACGCGCCATCCGCTCGGCCATCTTCCCGATCTGGCTAAGAGACAGCTCCTCCTTTTTGTTGCCATAGCGCCAGATCCCGCACATCTTGCAGGTCAGGTTGCAGCGGTGGGTAATCCCATAGTGGGCATACACCGGCACTTTACGGGTAACGAAGGCTTCGGCGATACGGGCATAGCCCATCGGATTCAACTTCATGCGACCTTCCGTTCCTCTCTCCACCGCCGCGCACGCGCGTACTCGACCAGGGCGGGAAGGTTGAGGTTGTAGAGGTAATTGTATTCGGTCAGCGCCGACGATGTGCAGGCCGCGCAGGGATTGTCCCGAAGCGCGTCGAAAGCGGCGTCAAAGCCGACTTCCCGGATGTTCCGACCACCAAAGCTGCCCGCTTGGAGCGTACAGGGCGAGAGGGTTCCGTCGGCGTCGATGGCACAGTAAAGCTGGCCCGCCAAGCAGTGCAGGTCCTCGTGTGGGGTGGCGTCCGTCGTCTTTCGAAAATCTTGCCATGTCAAGAGGTAGCGCAGCGTCTTTTCGCTGATTCCAACCGGTCTTCCCGCGAGGCGTGCTTCCAACAGCTCCCTCAACACCCGCTGGGTTTCGTCCTGGTCGGCCCGCAGCCGCTCTCCCCCTTTTCCATAGGGGGAGCTGTCTCCCTGGAGCACCTGGAAATTGGCCGTAAAGCCCATGGACTCCGCCAGATCCAGCACATAGCCAACGTCTTCGATGTTCCGACGGGTGAGTGCGGTGAGCGTCCACACTTCGATGCCTGCGGCCTTGGCAACTTCAATGGCCTGCATCACCTTTTTGTACGACCCGTGCTCCCGCAGCCGATCGTGGTTGGCGGGCCGACCATCCAAGCTGAGCACCAATTGCCGCAGGTTTTTCAGCTCTCCGATGCGCTGCGGCACCAGGTGCCCGTTGCTCTCCAGGCTTGTGTACATTCCGTGGGTGTGGCAGCGGTCGATCAGCAGTCCGATGTCGGCGCGGGTCAGCGGCTCCCCGCCACTGATACTCACCCGTGTGGTGCCGCGCCGTGCCAGGCGATCCAGGATCTCTCCCCACTCTTCTGTTGTCAGCTCCTGCACACGCTGCAGCGGTACCGCACAGTAGGCGCAGAGCGCATTGCACTGGTGGGTCACTGTAAGAAGCACATGCAGGGGCACACGATGCCCCGTCAGCCGGTATCGAGCAGCTCCAAGGCTCATTTTGGCCAAGGAGGCAGCTTTCATCCGACTTCCCGTATCGCCGAGCGCAGCGACTCGGCGAGATGTTCCAGGTCCTTCTGATCCATCCGGGGGTGTACGGGCAGGTGGAGCTGCTCCGCCTTGATGGTAGCAGCGTTTGCACAGGGGCGACGGAACTCGGAAAATAGTGGATGGTCCGAGCAATCGTTCATATAGCCGGTGGTGGTGTCGATCCCCCTTTTCCGCAGCGCTGTCATCAGTGCGTCCCGACGCGGATGGTGGATCACGAAGCTCATGTAGATCGGCTCCGCGCCCGCGGGGTAGCTGGGGAGGGTGACGCCGCCCACATGGGCTAAATGCTCGTCCAGCCAGCGTCCGTTGCGAATGCGGGCGCCATTCAGCTCTTCGATCCGTTGCAATTGCGTGATGCCGACGGTGGCCTGGATGGCGCGAGGGCGGCTGTGCGCGAAGGAGGAGGGCAGCTTGTCATAGCGCAGCTCCGGCTCCCCAAAAGGCTCGTGGATCGGGTCTTTCCCAAGGAGGTTCCCCACCTGAATCACCGGGTGCAGGGTCCACGGGTAGATGTAGGGATGGGTGGCAAACATCATCGCCGTGCCGACGGCTGCTTCCTTGACGTTGCGACGGTTATCTGCCGGAGTCGTGGCGGCGATGGTGTTCCGTGCGTGCGCTGCCACATCTGCACGGTCGGTGGTGATCATCGCGCCGGACAGCGTGGTAATGTTCTTGGTAAGCCCGAAGGTATAGTAGGCAGCGTCGCCCAGACTGCCAACCCGTGCGCCCTTGTAGCGGGCACCCGTGCTCTGCGCGCAGTCCTCGATCACGATGATGTTGTGCTTCTTCGCAATGGCCCGGATGGCATCCATGTCGCAGGGGGTGCCGTACAGGTGGGTGGGCACGACGGCACGGGTTCGCGGCGTGATGGCGGCCTCAAAGGCAGCCGGATCCAGCACATGGCTGGACAGCCCCACGTCTGCAAAAACCGGCCGTACCCCGCGCAAAGCGCCGATCGCCGGGATGGCAAAGTAGGTGAGCCCGGGGATGACCACCTCGTCCCCCTCGCCGATGCCGAAGGCCTCCAACAACAGGTAGAAGGCGTAGCGCGCAGAGGGCACCATCACGGCATACTTTGCCCCGATGAAGGCAGCGAACTGCTCCTCGAACTCCTGCACCTTGGCGGCGTCCGGCTCCGGACGCAGCAGGGCCTTGGCAGAGAGCAAGGTCTCTTTCGGAGAGAAGCTGGGACTGAAGCGTGGAATGCGGCCGAAGTACATGGCTTTGCTCGTAGAGTATAGAAAGCCCCGCGCAAGGGCAAGCCTTCCCCGGGAAAGGCGTCGGACTGGTAGCCTGCTTCGCGGTGTGGCGCGACGGGCCGGGACTACAGCGTCGCCGAATCCGGCAGCAGCGTGATCCAGGCCAGCTCAGGCGGTGCACGCCACCGCACGGGGGCCACACTCCAGCCGATGCCCCGGCTGACAAACAGCCATACGCCATCCTGTTCGTACCAGGCCCAGGGATAGTCGCCGCTGCCCTTCGGAAGAAACAACGGTCCCAAGCCCGGCAGCCGCACCTGCCCTCCGTGGGTGTGCCCGGCCAACACCAGCCGCACGCCGGGCCGGATCAACAACGGAAAGATCTTGGGAGAGTGGGTCAGAACCAGCACAGGCCTTGACGCGTCAATCGCGGAAAAACTGCGCTCTACATCCGGGATGCCCGCCAGCCAGTCGTCGGTGCCCACAAGCTGGACCGGCCCCAGATCCACGCTCTGGTTGTAGAGCAGCCGGATTCCGTAGCGTGCCAGCGTCGCTTCCCAAAAACGCTCGGGGGCGCCCGCCCAGTACTCCCAATTGCCCATGACGGCATAGCTGCCCAGCCGCGCTTTGGGGAGGTTTTTCAGGAACATGTCCACGGCGGCATCTTTCCAGCCCCGCATCAGGATGTCCCCGGTGAGCACCAGCAGATCAGGCGCCAGCGTACCGATCAGCGCCACCAGCCTTTTCAGATCGTCGTCCGCTTCGCGCAAGTGCACGTCTGATAGGTGAAGGACGGAGATCTCCTCCTTCAACCCTGCCATCGGAAAGCGGTGCCGACTGATTCCGAGGGCATTCACCTCGTTCCCGGAAGGTGGAGGCGCCGCCTGGGTGCTGCCACCCGGCGCCGCCTGTGCCGCCCGGCGACCGGAGGCCGGGAACATGTCCCCACGGCGCACGGCGCGCATCACCCCGCGTACAAAATAGAGGCGCTGCGACAGGCTCATGTCTGTTCGGCAAGGGCCGCCGCCCGCCAGCGCCCGTCCTGTCGGATCAGGCTCCGGCCGCCGCCCACCAGCTCCTCTCCGGAACGAAGAAAGGGAATCACTTCCACCCCTTTGGGAATCGGCTCGTTCGGACGCAGGATAACCAGCGCGGGCACACGCAGCAGCGGCACCAGCTCCTCCACCACGGCAACCGGGCCTTCATCTGCCAACGGGGCCTCAATGGCCTCTGGCCCTTCCAGCACCAACGCCCGCACCCCCGCCACCTTGCATGCCCGCACCACATGCCCGGGTTCGGGGCGCAAACGCCGCAATTGCCACACATGGCCGCAGCTCAAGCCCTCGGCCGCCCGCCGGCCCACCAACATCACCCCCGCCTGCGCGGCAAGATGCTCGACCACCGACACCATCACCTCTTCCGCCACATCCTCCGGCAGCACCCAGGCGACCACTCCCTTCGCCGGGAGTGCCACTCCAAACAACTCCAACGGTCGCGATGGCGGAGGCAGCAGCAGGCGCCACGCCATCCAGCGGCGCAGCCCCCACCATGCGCCCACCATGGCCAGAATCACCGCCCCCAGAAGCAGAAAATTGAGTTGAAAAGGTGCTTCTTCGGTTACCCGGCGTGCCCCAACCAGGGGGGTGTGGTCGGGTTCGGGGGCTTGCGGCCCATCGGCCTTTGGCTTATCAGGAGCCTGAAGGCTGGGATCTTCGGGGGGGGCATCCAGCGGCGGAGGGTCCGGTCGGGTATCGATCTCTACACCACCGGCCCCCATACGGAAGACGGCCTGGAGCGACTTTTCGTCGGCGTCCAAGGTGACCTGACCACTTTTTACGGCATCACCCTCGGCTTTATCCGAATAGAGCGACAGCTCGAAGGGGGCGTTGGGATCCACAGAGGCCAGCGCGGCGAAAAGGCGGTCGCCCGCGCGGGCATCGGGACCGGTGCCCGTATCCACCAGATCGTAGGTGATCGCCTGGCTTCCCTGCTGGATCTTCACCACTGGGGTGCCGACGAAGCGGGAGTAGGGATCCTCCAGGCGCACCACCATCGGGCGCCGCTCCGAGGGGGCGAGCTGGGTACCGTCGGGCATCGGGGGGCCACCGGGCTCCCCTTGGTTGGCGAGCGCCGGGTTTCCGGGCTCCCCGGCGGGGGCGAGGTTGGGATGACCCTCGGTTTCCGACGGGGGAACCAGGGTACCCTGATCGGGAGGCGTGGGCAGCAGCCCGTCACCGGGGCTCTGCGCCAGCGCGATGGACAAAAATAAAAACATCAACGCTCCGGAATCACCGCGGGCCAGTCCAAATTGTAGTAGTCGAAACCTTCCCGCAGCTTTTGCATCACTTCCTGACTTTCGTCCGAGTGGATTGTGCGTGTTTCAATCGCTTTCTCCATCATCTCGCGGCTGGGGATAACATCGGTGGGGTTCCCACCGTGTTTACGCGCAGCCCGATCCAACAGGTCGGTACAGCGATCGAAAAACTCTTTCATCTCCTGACGCGGATCCGCTTTCTCCTTGGCTTCCGGATCGTCCGGGGTGGCCTGATCGAAGGGATCCACCCCCGCCACATCGGCCGGTTCGTTGATCACAAAGACCAAGAGCGCGTAGAGCGTTCCGGCATTGGAGAACAACAAAAACACATTAAATGCCAAAGTCAGCTTGACGAGCCGGACCAGGCGGGGAAGATCAGGGGTAGCTGCGGGTTCAGACACGGTACCATTGTAGCCTGCCCGGGGCGCAGAAGGGAGCCGGGCGCTGAAGCTCCCGATGCGCTACATTGCGTTTTCCTGCGGAGTTGTCATGCTCTTGTCCCTGCTTTTGAGTGCCCATGCCGCCACCTGTGACATGAAGGCGCTCACCGCCAGCTTTGATGCGGCCAGTCCGGCAGGATCGGGCAAGGTTTTTGCTGAAATGGCGGCCTGCGACCCGGCGGCTGCCAAGGCCTTTGCACCGACCGCCTTCAAGAAAATCCTGAGTGGCGAAGGTGGAGATGCAGCCATGATCGCTGCGATTTCCATTGGCGCGCCCGAAATCGTGCGCGGGTGGGTGCTGACGCGCGAACCCGACGAGCGCAGCTCGGCCATGAAGATGTTGGGCGCTTCCTGCGACAAAACGGGGGTTCCCGCCTTCTTTACGGGGACTGCCAAGGAGATCGGCGACAAGTTCTGGACCGAAGGCTGGTACACCGGGCTGGCCTCCTGCCGGGACCCGGGGGTGCAGGAGCTGCTGCGAGGCGCCCTGGCGACCCGTGGTGCCGACCGCGCCCGCTACTACAGCATCCTGGGAATCTTCGCTCAGAACCTTGGCAAAAACGCAATCCCCTTCCTGCGCAGCCAGTTGGAGAAAGAGACCGATCCCGAGGTAGCTACCAATATGGTCGGAGCCTTCGCCGATGCCGCGGGCAGTGATGCCGAGGCCCGCGCGACGGCGATCACCACGATTGTAGAGCTTGCTCCTCGTCTCCCCGAGCAGGCGGTGAATCAGGCCCGGATCACCCTGGGCGGCTGGGGGGCCGAGGCGGAAGCCGACGCACTGGCTGCGGTGCGGTACAAGTCGGTGGCCCAGGCCAACGGGACACTGCTGTATGGGCTGGTGGTGGTGGACAGCGCCACCTGTAAGAACGGGGACGTAAAAGTCGAGGTACATGTAGCCCAGGTTGCAGAGCCAGGGCGTACCTGGCCGGACCAGCTCCAGGAGCGCGTGAAGGCATCGGTCGAGACACACTTCAGCCTGGGTGCTGCGGCGCGCTGCAAGGGCACCGGCAAGGTGGAATACCGCAGCTCTCCGGCGCCTTTCAAGGATGCCGCTGCCTTCAAGGCCTGGGTAGAGGAAGAGTTGAAGGCAGTAGAAAAGAGCTTCAGCGGCGTAAAGCTGAAGCGCATCGACGAAGACCAGATTGTACTTTGAAGCGAGGTTTATCATGCTGACCGTCCTGCTGATGGCGTCGATGGCCGAGGCCAAGAAGCCCAAGGCCCCTCCCCCTCCCCCCGTGGGCTGGGCGCGCGAAGAAGGTTGGAGTGGGGATTGCTATTTCCCGAAGGATCTCGCCGCGATGAACGAGGGAGATCGCCGAATGGAACGCGGTGCAATTCTGACCGAGCTGAAGAACCAGTGGAGTGGCAGCAAGGACGAGAACATCGTCGTCGACTCCCGGATCATCGAGGATCTGGAAAATGTACTGCTGTCCAAGCCCGCCATGATCGACGGTGTGGCCCAGGGCAACCTGGAGCAATGCAAGGCCTTCCGCCGCAGCGGCGACCTGGAGCCCTGGATCGCCTACCTGCGCTCCCTGCCTCCGGCGTTGACCAAGGGCGACTGTACCAAGCCTTTCGGCGGACAGCTCTTCAACTACCTGGATGTGGGCGTGGGCTGGCAGCAGCCTATCAATATGTGTAAGGGCAATAAAGTTCGGGTCAGTGCCACCCAGGACAAGTATCGGGTGGTCGAGAACGGGCCCTGGATCACCGTCGAGGGAGATCCGGCGGTGATCGCCTCGGATCCGCAGTATCCCTGCAATGCCCACGAGCGTTGTTTTGCCGGTACGCTCCTGGTCAAGTTTGTGACCGAAGCCGGGGTAGAGGTGATCATGCCCGCCGGAGCGGAAATGGTCTACACCGCGCCTGAAAATGGCACGATGTACTTTGGGATCAATGACTACCAGTGGTACGACAACCGCTACTTCAAGAGCTCGACCATCGAAGACCGGGTGGCCCTGACGATAGAGTCCACCAACTGAGGAAGGGGCGCTACAGGAAGTGTGGGAATGGCCGCCGTCCGGCCCCGCCCCTTTGACAGCGGAGCCGCTAGGGCTTAGACCCTAAAGGCTCTTTGCATGCCCTCTGTACCTTGAAGGTGCCCGCGCTTGCGCGCGGGTGAAACGGGAAGCCGGTGGAAAACCGGCGCGGCCCCCGCCACTGTAGCCGGGTACGTCCTCCGCAGATGTGTTTTGACACAGCCCACTGGTTTCGGCCGGGAAGGGTGCGGAAGACGGATGATCCGGAAGCCAGGAGACCGGCCTTCAAGGTCCATCAACCCACCGTCGGGGAGGACGGTGTGCGCCCCTGGTGTACGCTCTCTTTCCACTCGAGAGCCTGTGCACCTGTTCTGGATCCTCGCTGCAACCGCCACCCCCGCTGAACCGGGGGACGAAGTGGTGGTGCAGGCCGCGGGCCCGGATCCGGGACAGACCTCCGGCGCGGTCACGGTGCTGGGCCTGGGCCCCAGCCTGCCGCCCGGCCAGGATCTGGGCAGCGTGCTGGCGCAGGCCAGCGGCACACAGGTGCGCCGCCTGGGCGGCTTGGGCAGCTTCACGGCGGTGAGTGTGCGCGGCAGCTCGCTGCGGCATGTGGAGATATTTTTGGATGGCCTGCCGCTGAACCCCGACGGGGCCTCGGTGGTGGACCTGAGCGAGCTGCCCGCCTTCAGCTTTGCCCGCGTGGAATTGTGGCGGGGGAACGCCCCGGTGGACTTCGGATCGGCGGCGATGGGTGGCGTGGTGAACCTGGTGACTGCTGACCGGCCGCCACCGCCCAGCCTGCGGCTCAGCGTCGGCTCCTTCGACAGCCTGCATGCGGAGGGGCTCTGGGCAGGGCAGAAAGGACCGGTCGACGGCCTGGTTTCGGTGGATGGGCTCTCCACTCAGGGGGACTGGCGCTGGTTTGACGACCGGGGCACCGAGTTCAACCTGAGCGACGACCAGATGCGGCTGCGCAGCCACAATGCCACCCGCCGCCTGTCCACCCTGGGTCGCCTGCGCATCGAAAAATCAGATTGGACGCTGAGCCTGCTGGATTCCTTCAGTAGCAGCCATCAACAACTGCCAGGCGATGCCGCAAATCCCGCCACTGAAGCCACTTTTGCCACCGACCGAAACCTGCTCGCGCTGCGCTACGACCAGCGCCTGGGTCGGTTCCGCCTCCAACCCGACCTTTGGTGGGTGCTTCGCCAGGATCAACTAAATGATCAGCAGGGCGAGGTGGGAGTAGGCGCCCAGTGGACCCGCGACCACTCCCAGACCTTCGGGGGGCAGCTTCTGGCCAAGGGACTGGTGCTGCCCAACCTGATCACCACAGCCAACCTCCGGCTGCGGGCGGATCGCTACCAGCCCTATGACCGCCTGTTGGAGGAGAGCGACGGGGCCCGGAGTCGGGTCGTGGGAGGGGCAGCCGTGGCGGCGGATCTACGCCTGTGGAAGGGGAGAATTGGCATCTTTCCGGTGCTCCAAGGGGAGTGGTTGGACGCCCGGCTGCTGGGCGAGGTGCCCTACTCCGACAGCCCGGTTGCCCCAGAGGGAGAGGATCAAAGCCTGGTTTTTACCCCACGGATCGGCATGCTGCTGCGGCCGACCTCCTGGCTGAGCCTGAAGGGCAACGTGGGGCGCTACCTGCGTCCCCCGGACTTCTCGGAACTTTTCGGCGATCGGGGCAACATTGTTGGAAACACGGACCTGCTTCCAGAGCAGGGGATTGCCTGGGATCTGGGCTTTCACACCGAGTTGTGCGGACCGCGCGCCTGGCTGACCGTAGACGGGAGCTGGGCCGAGAACCGCGCCGAGAACCTGATTGTCTATGTGCAGAATTCGCAGCAGACCCAGCAGGCGCGAAACATCGGGGATGCCTGGATCCGCGCGGTGGAGCTGAGCCTTACCGCAGGTTTTTCGCCGTGGATTCAGGGACAAAGCAGCCTCACCTGGCTCCAGAGCCGCAACCTGCAGGCCGACCCCACCTATGCCAACCGCAGCCTTCCCGGTCTGCCCGATCTGGACCTCTCCCAGTCTCTCAGCCTGAATTGGGAAGAAAAGCTTAGGTTTACCTATAATTTTTCCTGGACCAGCGCGAGCTGGTTGGACCCCGCGAACTACCAGCGCACCGCGCCGCGCCCGCTGCATGGCCTGTCGCTGCAGAGCCGACCTGCCCCCGGATTCCCCACCTTTGAGGTGGAGGTGTTGAATCTGCTGGACGTGCGGAGCCTCTCCGTTCCTCGGGACCCGCTGAACCCCCGCTCGTCGGCGGAGGTGATGAAAGCCCTCACTGATTTTGCCGGCTTTCCGCTGCCCGGCCGCACCATTCTGGTGGGTCTGCGCTGGACCGGAGGGAGTATCGAATGACCCTTCTTTTTTTCCTGGGCTGCGTCCCTCAGGTGCAGGACTCCACCAAGACACCGGGCGGGGACGACAGCGGTCCGGCATCCGGCGCCCAGCTCGCCATCGCCACCACCGACTACCAGACCGGAGCGCTGGCGCTCTGGGACAACGGGACGAAGGTGATCAGCGACAGTGTCCTGCTGACCTCCTCCGACAATGCGGTCGCCTCCGCTTCGCGAAAGCTATTCGTTTTGGGACGCTCCTCAGAGAATACCGTGCGCATGTATGGCGACGATCTGAACATACCCGAGGCCGAGTTCAGCACCGGAGACGCCAGTAACCCTCAGGATGTGGCCCTCTGCGGAGATCGCATGGTAGTGGCCTTGTATGAGACCGACTATCTAGGTCTGTATACACTTTCAGGTCAGCCCTCCGGTCAGGTGGATCTGAGCGCATGGGACGATGGGGACGGGGGCCCGGAAGCCGACGACCTCTACCTTTCTCCTGAGGGGTACCTCTACGTCTCTTTGAACAGCTTGAACGCAAGCTATCGCGCCGACACCACTGGCCGACTGCTGAAGGTGGACTGCACCTCCGGGGAGGTGGTTGGAGACTGGGAGGTGAGCCCGAATGCCAGTATCTACCCGGATGTTCGTCACCCGGGCAGCTTTCTCATCGGGGGCGGCAATTATTTCGCCGAAGGCAGCGCGCAGATGGAGCTGGATGGCTGGGTACAATCCTTCCAGACGGCCACCGACACCCTGAGCGAGCCGCTTTTGACGGAGGAGGAGTACGGCGCCAACCTCGGTTTTGTGAGTATGGAGGACGATGGCTCCCATGTGGTCATCTCCGATGATGGCTACCAATGGGACCTGTCCTGCGTCGCCACCGACGGTACACGTACGCGCGCATTGGGGGGCAACCTCTACGTTTCAGACGCCACTTTTGGGCCCGACGGGTTGTTGTGGCTGGCGGTGCGGCCCGGTTTTGGAAGTGGGAGCACCACCGAGGGGGTGATCGCAGTGGACCCCGCCACCTGTCATGCGGCAAGCCCCTTGGTCACCGCCCTGCCGCCAAGCAGTCTGGCATGGCGTTGATTCCCCCTACGGGCGATCCCCGTCCCCGCGGGGACGATAGCGCGACATTCCAACGATTGGAGCTTCCATGATGCTTTTATGGCTCCTTGCCTGTACCGAGGACGCTCCCCTCCCCCCTCCACCGGCCGATCCCATCTTCTTGCGGAACGGCGCACTGCTCCCCGCCGGAAATCAGGGGAAAGTCCTGCCGGATGGAAGGGTGTTGGCTGAGGGTCCTTGGGATCAGATCCCGGCCCTAAGCGGGCTGCCCACGCCGCTGATGGCAGATTGTCAGCCGCTTTTCCAGGTGACCTTGGAGGATCAGAGCCGTCTGGTAGCAATGGGAGCGCCCGCCCCCGACGCGGCCCTGGCCTTTTCGCCGGACGGGCAGCGCCTGGCGATCGGCAGTTTTGGCGGTCTGCTGCGGATTGTAGACGGATGGAGCGGCAAGACGCTGGTCGAGAAGAAGCTGTCCGAGGGAATGGTCAAGCAGCTATTGTGGAGCCCCGACGGAGCAACTCTCTATGTGGGCGAACAGTCCCCGGATGCTCTGGTGCAGGCACTGGACTCCGTCACCCTCCAACAAAAATGGAGCCGCCGACTGGCCGAAGACCTGGAGAGCAGTCCCTTGCCCCCGCCAGAGGATGTCTACGGCGTCTACAACCTGCCCGGGGTCTACAGCCTTCAGCTTTTAGAGGATCAAAGTCTGTTGGTGGTCGGCGCCCACGGCTGGACTCCGGCCGGAAAGGGACGACAGAACCGCTCCCGCCTGTATCACCTGCGCGCGGATGGCGAGCTGCTGGAGGCCTGGCCACCCTCAGGGCCTGCCGACGCTGTCATGCTGCATCCAGTGGTTCAAGGCTCACTTTTGCTGGTCTCTATCTCCCGATCCGCAGAGGGGCCGGACCCGGCGGGCCTGCCCATCGGCGGCATTGCCCTCTTCTCCCTGGACCCTCTGGGCATGCGCTGGGGACGGCGCTTTGACGTATTAAAGCCCCATTTTCAGAGCGTTTTCATCTGGGAAGGCCTGGGTCTGGGTCAGGATCGGGTGGTGGCCGGACTGGGCGATGGGCGGGCGTTCCTACTGGACCGCGATGGGCAGGATGTCGCCGTGTTGAGCCCCGGAGTGCCCCAGCTCAGCCAGGGGGTTCCCATCGCTGCGGCCGTGGGTTTTGCCACCTTGTACGAGGACCACGCCTACCTTCTCACCACCAATACCACCATTCCCTACGGCAGCAGCGACCCCATGGCCCGCCCGCCAAGCGCCCATCCCGCGCAGAACAGCGTCCATGCTTACGATCGGGAGGGGAAGAAGCTGTGGAACCGGCAGATGGATCACGCGCTGGTGGGCCTGCTGCCCTCGCCCGATGGCCGGGAGCTGCTGGCTGCCGCGGGGCCCCGGCAGACGGACACGCGCACAGACCTGTTCGGCGCGGTGGTATTCGATCGGGAGACCGGCTCGGTACGCACCATCTGCCCGACGGAGGGTCCTGCCTTTTTCCGACCCGCCTATGCGCCCGAGGGTCTGCGCCTTGCTGTGGCCGAGGCTCCGTTTATGAAGGATGGGATGGTGAGCGGCGCCTATCGTGTGACCGTGTTTCGCTAAGTCACGACGTAACTCTGCCGTGAGTCACGCTGCTTTTTGAACCGTTTTTTCTCCTCTTCCGCCATCCCAAGCCCAACAGAATTGCCAGAGATGCCGAGCCTCCACCGCAGCCACAGCGCGCATCTGGGGGAATAGGCTTACTGTCGGCGGCGTAGGAATCCAACGGCTCACTGTCCGGCGGCGCGCAACGGCCGAGTGGATCCAGTACCCCCTCCGCCTCGCAGTCCAACGAAAGCCACCACGGAGACGCCCAGGCCTGATGGCCGTCTTCCTGGGTGAGCTGCACCCACACCGCCGTCTCCTGATCCCCAGACCAGGGTATCTCACAACTTCCGCTGGCATCTTCACTACCGGGATTGACCCGGCAAATCTCCACCGCCTCCGCGTCCTCCTCGACCGGCAGCGCCATCACCCGCACCAGCCGAATGGGGCCGGTGCCATGTGCCTCCCACACCACGGTCGGGCTCTGGGCCATGTACTGGCTGCCGATGGACACTTCATGACCTTCCTCCTCCATCACCGCGTGCAGGAGGATGCGCGCACCGGTGGTTCCCACACTTCGGCGCGCTTCCAGCGCATCCATCAGCTCGCTTCGCCCAAGACGCGTCGCAAGAAGTGCAGCCACTCCCGGCGTATTGTCGTATTCGGCCACCGGGTTGGCCCCCCAGCCGTTGTGGCTGTCCGATGCTGCGATAAATCCCATCCGATTTCCCGAATTCAGCCCGTCTACGACGCTCCCCGACTGCGCGAAGGGCTCCATGGAAACGCCCCAGCCCGAATAGACCTCGGCGACCCGGCGATAAGTGTTGTTGATGGAGTCGCCGGTCCAAGAATAGGTGGTATAGCGTGTCGCATGCGGCACGATCACCGAGCGGAATCCCAGCTCTGACATCGCCTCTGCCCACTCGTAGGGCCCGCCTCCGCTGCCAAAATCGCCAATGCCGTCCGTCATCTCGTCCGAAGCGTAGCCGGGGCGATCCACCTCACAGCTATCCACATAGAAATTGTGGTGGCCGGTCTGGTTGTCGTAGTGGGTGCCCATCCACTCAAAGCCCTGCATATAGATAAAGCTGTCGTCCACACTCTGCGTACGACACTGCTCCTTGAGGTGCTCCCAAAGTACCGTACTCTCCAGACAGTCGGGGTCAGACTTCATGGCTTCGGTCACAAAATCAAGGCCAACCACCTCACGCGCGTAGAAGATGTTCTCGTCGATGCGCTCACCATCTTCCAGAAAATCGTGCCCCTGGTGTACGTGCAGGTCGCCCCAGTAGGTGCGGAATTCGGGGAGTTCCTCCACCACTTCCACCGGGTTGGAGCGCCCGGACACACCGTCCGTGCTCACGGTGATTCGGTGGATCCCGGGCTGGTCGACGCGCAGCGAAAAGCTGTGGACACCCTGGTCATCGGGCCCAAAGGTCCAGCTATCCCCTCCATAGTCTGCGCTCACATCGATCCGTCCGGTCCAGGTCCGCAGCGGATTTCCCCGCCGGTCCATGGGCGACACACGCAGGCGTAGTGGCGCGCCCACCTCCACCTGGGACGGCGCATAGACGGCGATTCGCGCCAGCTCCGGCAAGGGTAGGATGTCAAAGGTGGGGCTCTCGGCCAGCGGGCGCCAGCCTCCTCCCCCAAGCTGCTCAGACACCAGGAGACTCACCTGCCGCCATGCATGGCCGGGGAGCTGGTGACCGCAGTCCGGATTCTCCCGGTTGTCCCCCAGGATCACCTCGATCACCTCCCCCGGCTGGAGGTTGCCATCCGCCAGCCCCACAACCGTGTACGCGTTGATCAGCGTGCTCCCACCCTCCTCATCCACCGTCCGATTCAGCAGCAACTGGGCGGCCCCATCCGTCGCAACGGAAATCAGTCCGCGCGACGCAGCGGGGTCCGAAAAATCCTGCTCCTTTGCGGGTGTACAAGCGCTGGGATCCAGGAGCAGGTTGCCCCAACGGTTCCAGCGGACCCCATGAAAGACCGGGTCCAAAACACGGATGTAATCGCCGACGGCCATACCTTCAGGGCCGACCACATAGTACAGATGGATCGCGTTCTTTTCGCCAGCATACAGCGGGGTATCGCCAACAAATGCCGTACCCCCGCCCAAACAAAGGCTGATCAATGCCAACATGCGCGCATGTCTATCGCAGAAGGGGGCGATCCGCGCCATCGCGCGGTCGCATGCCTCGCAACTACTGCCGCTCGACGATCACGAACTCCACCCGCCGGTTCTTGGACTTCCCATCGGAGCTCTTGTTGTCCGCGATGGGACGGGCCTCCCCGAAGCCGGCCGGATCCAGGCGCTCGGCCTCGACCCCCTTGCTCATCAGGTAAGCCCGCACCGACTCGGCGCGCGCCTGGGACAGCTTGAGGTTGGCCAGATCATTCCCATCGGAGTCCGTGTGGCCTTCCACGCGGATCTTCTTGATCTCGGGATGCGCAACCACCACTGCCGCGATCTCGTTGAGCAGATCGTAGCTGCGCTGCTGGATGGTGGCCTTTCCGGCATCAAAGTAGATCACGTCGTTGATACGAATCTGACTTGCTTCGACCACAACACGCGAGGAATCGTCGGGACAGCCATCCTCATCGGTGACGTTGTTGTAGACCTCGCGCTGGTTGGGACACTGGTCGGTGGCGTCCGGGATCGCGTCGCCATCGTTATCCAGCTCGGGACAACCATCTTGGTCTTCGAACTTGTCCTTATCCTCGGTGTCGTAGGGGCAGCGGTCCACATCGTCGGCGTAGCCGTCGCCGTCGGTGTCGCTGGAGTCCGGGCAGCCGTCCTCGTCCATGTAATTGTTGACGATCTCCGCCTCGTCCGGGCAGCGATCCATGTCGTCTTTGACGCCATCTTTGTCGTTGTCCGCGTCGGGACAGCCATCGTTGTCCATGTAGCCGTCGTCGTCTTCCGGATCGTCGGGGCACTTGTCCACCGCATCCTCGCGACCGTCGGCATCGTTGTCCAGCTCGGGACAGCCATCTGTGTCCTGGAAGCCGTCCAAGTCCTCATTGTCCTTCGGACAACCGTCGTTCCCATCCGTGATTTCGTCGCCGTCGGAGTCCCGCATCGCCGGATCGAAATTCGGAATAAACTGTAAGCCAGCATACATGCGCGCATCGGGGGCACCCACGCCGGAGAGCAGACCCATGCCGCCGCCCAAGCTGACGACCACCACCTCACCCGCAAAGATCTTCGCTCCCAACAGGAGCTCGGCCGGGTTCTGCGACGCGCGTCCACCGTAGGACTGCCCATGGAACTCCAGGTTGATCTCCAGCGGTGCAATGGGGTGCACCCCTACACCCAGACCGTAGAGTACCGAGCTTCCAAGACGAGTATCGCGCACACGCGCCTCGTTCGTGCGCACCAGATAGCCGACGTTGGCCGCCGCCCGGATCATGTAGTCACGACTACGAATCGAGGCGTTGGACCACTCCACCGCAACGGTCGGCGCGAGGGTGACGTTTTTCTCGCCCAGGAAGCCCGCCGCACCGCCGGTGGGCAGTCCGACGGGGATCACCACTGCCAAGCCGATGGGGAATTTGTCCCGATCCAGAATGGCAACTTTGGGGATGAGGCGCAGGTCGCCCAGACCGGCCGAGGGCCCAAGGATCGGGTCCACGGTGGGATCGTTCAGGGCGTCGGTGGTCCAGGCCTGCTGGGATACCACAATAGGGAGATCCACACTCAAGCTGGCATAGCGGGTGAAGCCCATCCCTGCCTGAACGTTGGCAGCGATACGATGCTCCACAAAACCGTCGCCGCTGTCCTTGGAGGGGTCACCACCACCCACCGACAGGCGGTTCCCTTCTGCATCGCGAAGGACCACCGGATCATTCTGGTAGTGGATCCAGAGACCTGCGCCCAATTGCAGGTTGGAGAGCGTGGAAGCCCCCTGGATCACCGAGTAGCCATAGCTATCCGCCTGGGGACGGAATAACTCGAAGTCTATGGTTAGATCCTCAGTATTCTGAGCAAAGGCGGAGGAGGAGAGGGTGAGCAGCGCCAGCAACATGTTCTTCTTCCCTCAGGAACGCCGACGGGAGATCAGGAGGAGCCCGAGCAACAGGCCCAAGCCGGGCATTGCATCGGGGGCCACCGCACAGAGGCCGCCACCGCTCAAAATGCCGTAGGCAGCAGAATTTTTGCAGGAAGGCAGATCATCGGCGAAGCCATTGCAGTCGTTGTCGACCAGGTCCCCGCAGATCTCGTCCGCATCCGGGTGGACCGACCGTGCCAGCTCGTAGATGGCAGCAGCGTTGTCCACTCCTTCCAGGTCCGCCTGGGAGATGTCCATACAATCTCCCATATCCTCGGTGTAGCCATCCTCGTCCCTATCGGGAATATCGATGATTCCGTCGCAGTCATTGTCCAGACCGTCGTCGGGATCCTCTTCTGCACCGGGGCGAATGGCAGGGTTGATGTCGTCACAGTCGGTGACATTCTGGGGATCTTCGCAGATGTTCGGATTGACGGCCGTGACCGAGCCGTAGCCGTCCTGGTCGACGTCGCAGAGATCTTCAGGGTCGAAGTCCTCGACCGGACCGCCGTTCAGACCGCTACAGTCCTCATCGATGCCGTTGTAGGGCACGTCGGCTTCGCGCGGGTTGATGTCCGCATTGGCATCGTCGCAGTCGTACCAGGGATCGTCAGAGACGCCGTTCCCATCCAGATCCACCAGCTCGGGACACTCCGAGAAGCCATCGCCGTCATCGTCAATATCGTCGATGCAGCCGTTGCAGTCATCATCCTCGCCGTCCACGATCTCCTGCACGCCGGGGTAGGTGGTGACGTCCTCGTCGTCGCAGTCGCCGCCGACCTCCGAGTAGCCATCGCCATCGTCGTCGGTCTCGCCGTCGTCCCGAACACCGTCGCAGTCGTCGTCGGTGTTGAAGCGGTCGCCCGAGCCCGCATCCACGGCACCGGGATACACTTCGGTATCGTTGTCCTTGCAGTCGCCCTGGGCGGGCGACCACCCGTCCCCATCAGCATCCAAGCCGGGACTGGTGGCGCAATAAAAGGTATTGGTAACTCCATTCTGCACGCCAGGCGTACCCTTCAGACCAGAAGGCTGAATCAGGGTGTCGGAGAGGCACCAGTTGACCGCGAAGTCATTGGCCCACTCAACCGCCAGCGAATTATCGGCCACTGAAAGGGTATTATCCCCCATCGCGCTCCAGGACGGATCCCACTTCACCTCGTCCAGCATGATCGTGCCATCTTCGTTGTACACCTGGAGCCAGCTCTGCGGCGCCGACAGGTCGAACCGATAGGTGGGAACACTGGCGTCGAAAAACTTGTACTCGTAGTCCACTGGAATATTACCATTCCACTTGGCTACACTGCTATCTTGGTTGCTACTCACACCGAAAACAACGTAGTCATAGGCGCCCACAAGGAGGGTACCCTGCACCACAAAGCTGTTCCAGTCCTGCCCCCCGTTGGTGCTGATCTGGAAGGACACCCCGGCGAGATCCTGGGTGGCCCCAGAGTTGTTGTACACCTCAAACCACTCGCCGTAATACTCTGGTACCTGACCACCAGCACTGGTATCAGTCATAAACTCAGAGAAGACGAGATCGCCCCTGGCGTCCAAGGTGGACGCAAAGACGGAAGAAAAGCTGAGAAGAATGCCCAACATGGCGCCTCCGCGCGACTTCTTGGTATACACCAGAAGTCGCACCGATTCAAATTGCGCCCTGCCTCAGCATCGGGAAGGGGCGTTCAGCGCCCGTAGTTGGCCAACCCCGGAAGGCCGTTCCATTGACCCGTCCAGGAAAGGTAGGCGCCATAGATATTACCGAGGTAGGCGGCCATCAATGGCAGGTAGAGCAGACCGCCGAGGCCACAGGTGAACACCGAGATCACCGGCACCACCACCACAGCCAACACCCAGACCACCCCCTGAAAGAGCAGCGACTGCGTGGCATGGTATTTGATGTACTTGGACTTGTCCTGGAACATCAGGAGAATGAGCAAGGGGCCAAAAATCACTGGAATGAGCCAGGCCGCCACCGAGAGCATTTTGTCGTTAGAGGAGGGTTCACTCCCCCACGTCATCGCATGTTCGTCCGCCATTGCCGCCTCATGGAAATTGAATTTTGATATCTGGTACGGGAACCGAGCCGATGCTAACCGGATTTTGCGAATAGGGCGCTGCAATATCGTCGGAGGTCCGGCTGTCGCCCGTCAAATCCTGGTAGGCCTCCAGCTCGATGGCTCCGTAGTCAACCGGAAAGTCTGCCGAAAAAATCCCATTGACTGGTCGGATTTTGCCCACATAGGTCCGACCCGCACCACTGGCGGCGTCCAGGCGAAAAACATCAATGATCAGGTTCGGGGAAGTGGCACCAAGCACCTCACCGGAGAGCGAGACCTTGGGCCCATCGGGAAAACTGAGGCCATCTCCGCCCGCCCCGGCGGCAGGCTGCGGGCTGCCAGACGCCCGCCCACGCGCCCCCACCTCCAAACGCAGCTCGACGGGGGCGGGGGCAGAGCCATTGAGCTGCAGCGTCAGCTCAGCATAGGGATCCTGTTCGGACGGGCCGTCCTTTTGCGGATCCTGAAAGGCCTGCAAAATCAGCGACTCTACCTCCGTGGGCACCTCAATGGTGAATGCACCCGGTCCAGAGCCCAAGTTGACCGCCCCGACCCGCTTGATGCCACCCTGAGCCCCCACATCCGGCTCGCAGACGTCGATACGCACGGGCGAGGGATCCGTGGCGACGACCGTGCCCGAGAGGGTGAACTTTTCGCCGCTCACATCACGGTACGGAACCTCCCCCATCGGGTTGGGCCCGGTAGGCTTCCCATCTCCGGCGGGCGGAGCCGGGGTCGGCTGCCCCTCCGTGGCATTGGGCTGGGCCCCGCCCCCGCCGCCGGTGGTGGGGGCGCCACCTTCCCCATCTGCGGCCCCCTGAGAGGCAAAGCGAGGATCAAGAGGAACATCCTCCCCCGTTACCCGCTCCAAACACCCTAGGAACAGAACGATCGAAACCATGCCACCGTCTCCTTCAGCCCGGCTTCCAGGCTGTGCCGCGCCTGCCAGCCCAGCAGGTGCTGGGCGCGCGATGAGTCCAGGACTTTCCTTGGCATTCCGTCGGGTCGGCTGCGATCCCAACGGATAGTGCCCGTGTAGCCCGCCGAGGCCGCGACCGCCGCCGCAATCTGTGCCGTGCTGTGCTCCGCGCCGGTCCCCAGGTTGATGGGCACCGGGCCGGGCAGCCGCTCCAGCGCCCGCACCGCGGCTTCCGCCGCATCCGGGGCGTAGAGCAGGTCCCGCGTGGCCGTGCCCGTGCCCCAGCAGACCACCTCGGGGAGCCCATCGCGCGCCGCCTCCACAAAACGCCGCACCAGCGCCGCCACAATGTGGGAGCGATCGGGCTCAAAATGATCATGGGGCCCGTACAGGTTGGTGGGCACCAGCACCGCGCAGCGCAGTCCCCGCTCAGCGGCGGCCGCGGCAGCCTGCACCAACATCATCCGCTTGGCCTGACCATAGGGGCCATTGGTGGGCTCTGGCTCCCCCTGCCAGATCTCCTCCTCGCGCATGGGCTGCGTACAGACCCGCGGGTACACACAGGCCGAGGAGATGGCGACGATAGGAATGGCATGGTTTGTGCATGCTTCCATGACATGGGTCGTTGCCAGGAGGTTCCCCAGGAATGCCGTCTCCGGGTGCTCCTTCATCCAGCCAATACCACCGCCTACCGCAGCGGCGTGCACACATGCTTCCGGTTGGTTTCGTCGGAACCAGACCTGTACAGCACCACGATCGGATAGCTCCAGCTCGCGACGATCCGGTCCCAGCACCTCGTGCCCGGCGGAACGCAGCGCCACATCCAAGTGCCGTCCGAAAAAGCCGCGTGCTCCGGTGAGGAGTACCCGCATTTCAAACGTTGGAATAGGGATTGCGGATTCGCACCAACCGCAGCCCCGCAAGCAGCTCGCCGAGCCCACGGTCCAGATCCACCACCGTGGAGTAGCCCAAGCCCCGGATCCGCGCGTAGCTCACCTCGTAGTTGCGGCGATCCTCGTCCTTGCCTACGTCCGCGAAATACAGGTGGAAGTCCAGTTTTTTCTGAAGCTCGCGCGCGATATCCTCTTTGGTCAGGTTCAGCGACTCGTGCCCCACGTTGATGCGCAGCCCGACTGCCCGGTCCCACACCTTATAGATATGCGAGACGACGCGAGCCATGTCGTGTACATGGATGAAGGTGCGACGGAAGTGCCGTTCATACACCAACAAGTAGCGATTCACCAGGGCCTGGTAGGTGAAGTCGTTGATCATCAGATCCAGGCGTAGACGCGGGGAAAGGCCAAAGGCGGTTGCAAAACGCAAGGCCACCGAATTGTGCCTCTCCATGCACAAATGCTCGGCCTGGGTTTTGGTTTCCCCGTAGAGGGA
>JBEIQS010000140.1:0-15430 GCA_040376425.1 Alphaproteobacteria bacterium
GGGCTCCGGGGGGGGCGGGGGCGCGAGCAGGTTCTTCAGCTCGCCGTTGGCGAGCGCCCAGGCTTCCCGATGCTCGTGGTCGGGATCCAGGGCTTCCAGCTCGGCGCGTGCGGCTTCGGCTTGGGGGGAGGGGGTTTTGGAGAGGAGGGCGAGGATGAGGGGGAGGAGTTTTGACTGACAAGTTCGGGCGTGGATGGCGGCTTCTTCCAAGAGAGGCGGCGCCGGGAAATTGGATCCTCCTCGCAACATCCGGAGTGCCTGAATCCAGAGGTTGAGCGCGAGTAGCGCCCGCTTTTCGGGGTGGCGCAGATCGCGCCGCAGCCATTGCTCAATGCTCTCAAGTTCATGGTGAAAGTTAAGTGAAACATCGGAGAGGGTAGGATACAGAACTAAAAGAGCTTGCGTTAGAATGATAGCAGTACTCTGGGATACAGAACCGTCCTTGACTGCCCTCAGGCTTCGATCCCACGTTTCTAAAGCTTCCTTCTCGGCTGCGGATTGGTGTCCACTCCCGAGATGATGCTTGGCCGAAGAAACAAGATGTAATAGCAATAAATCACGAAATTGTGAATTTTGATATTTTGTATCCAATCGGCGGAGAAATTTAATTGCGGGCTGATAGTCTACGGCGCCGACTCCAGCCTTCTCTTCCATTTCCGATAGAATTGTATGCGCAGAAACTACCATAGACGCCGCGTTTTCAATTTCGAAGGGGCCACTGCCACTCTCAGACTCCAGCGCGCCGAAGGCCGCCTCCAGCAACTGTCTTGCCTGATCCAGATCCGACTCACCGATGATTAGGGCGGCCCTGGCCAGAGCAATACCATATGCGGGCCCTGCCAAAACACCAGCTTGCTGGTATAATTCCAACGCTTGACGTAGATCCTCCCCGGCGCCCTCCTGGTCGCCTGCGACGGATCTGGCCCAGGCACGCTGCGAGAACACATTGGCCCGCGATGCTCGGCTTTGATGTGGATGGATTTCGAGGGTTCTGCCGAAGCTCTCTATTGCCTCGGTATCACTTCCCAGAGACATTTGTACGGTACCTGCGCCATACCAAAGAGAGGCGGCCAAACTGCGTAATGAACGGGCACGGGCACCCTCCAACAATGCTGCCCCTTCACGGAAACACAGCTCCGCCTCTTTCCATCGTCCGCTTCCCTGTAGCACAAGGCCAAAAAGTTCCAGCGACTTCGGAAGCCGATCTCGGTTCAATTGCCGAGCCAACAGTACCGCCGTCTCAACGTCGAGTTGAATTTCCTCTGCGGCCTCCAGCGTTCGTGATCGTAGCCATGTCTGTGCCCGCTGATTCCTCCATCCCACACTCTCAACCGCCTGCGGCGCCAGCGCAATCGCCGCCTTCAAATGCTCCATTGCCGCAACCCGGTCTTCCAGGCTCAGCTCCACCTTGGCCTACATCGCCAGGGCCCGCGCCCGCAAAAGATCGCTGTCCGCCAGCGTAAAGGCCCGCTCAGCCTCCAGGTGGGCTTTCCGCGCCTCTCCTTGAGCCAGTAGGCCTCTGGCCCGGTCCAAGCGAGCTTCAGCCTCGGCCGCTGGGCGCCTCCGCGAGTGGGCGCGCTCTGCCGCGATGGCCGCCAACTCCGGGTCGGGGGCATCGGCATCGGCGGGGAGGTGCAGGGGCATTGGCGAAAAGGGGAGGGGAGAAGGGATCGGATCCAGCTCCAGCAGCACAGTGCGCAGGGTCCACAGATCCGGCGCAGCGTCGCGGGCGGCCTCCTTCCAGCCCGGGGGGCCGACAATAATGAGTGGGCCGCGCAGGTGGCGCATCAAGCGCTCTCGACGTTCGTTGAGCAGGTGGTGAAAGCGGCGCCAGGCCTGCTCCCAGGCGGCGTCACGCCCGACCAGGGTCAGCCACACCCCGCCCCGCTCCAGCATTTGAGCGGCAAACAAATTTTCTAACAGATGGTTGGCCTCTTCAGCGGTCGAGGGCCGCAACAGGCGCAGCTCCTCATCCCGCTCCTTCAGAAGCTGGGTCAGGCGCCCGCGAAGCAGCTCCAGCGGCGCCTCCGCCTCTGCAAAAATCCAGCCCAGCCAGGGGCCTTGGCTCCATTCTGCATGGGTCAGCAGCTCCTGCCAGGCCTCCTCCGCGTTCATCGCGGGGCGGAAGCCTCAGAGGGGGGATTGTGGGCTTCTCCCTCCTTCTCCAACTGCTCCGCACGCTTGAGAACGTCGGCACGCACCAAAGGATGCACGTCGTACCAGCTCTCCCGGCTGTCCTCTCGGTAGCCCAACACCAGCATATTGTCAAAAAACCGGGCAAGCATCGAAAGTCGGGCCTGGTCGGGCAGCACCGCACTGTGGCTCCGGGCAATGCGCGCCAGCCACAGGATGTCCTCGTCTGCGGCAACGTCATAGGCACTTTTCAGCTTTTGAATCACCAGGTTGGCGATCTTTTCGTCCACAGGTAGCTGGGTGCCTCGGGCGATCACCATCAGCTCACGCAGCAGCCGGAAGTAGTCCCGCAGGTAGCCACCGGAGGCCTCCGCCAGCCTGCGGAGGGCTTCGGGAGACAGCAGCTCCCTCCACCCCTGTTCTCGGGCTTCTATGACCTTAATCAGAGTGTCGATCCCAAGCTCGGCGGGCTCCTGTTGCGGGCTACGCACCCGCACGCAGGGAATAATCTGTATGCTGGTATACAGTGTAGTGATACCCGGGGCGCGGATTGGCAGCCAGGGCGGAATGGTCAGAATCAGATGCAGCTCGGGCAGCCGGAGCTTTTCCGCATGGCCCATGAACAAACGCTCCAGGGCCTCCACCATCTGGGTACTGTTGCTGGTGGTGCCCTGAATATGCTCGATGGAGTCGAGAATGAACACCACCTGGCGCCCTTCATGAACACGGTAGAGTTCCTTTCGGCACTCTGCAAAAAATCGACTGATAAACTGGGAAAGTGGCCCCAGATAGCCGCTCATCCTTGTTTGGAGCAGCTCCCGATAGCCGGGATCCAGTTTCAACTGGGATTTGATTTGAACCCCTACTTCGCCTGCGCCGTCTGCTCGTGCCCCGTTGCCAAAGATCTCGACCCCGCCTCCGGCTTTTGCACCCACCTTGACCTGGCCGCTCAGCTCCACGTCGTCGATGCGATACTTCTGGCCCCATTCTACAAATTGTGCATAAAAATCCGGCCCTTCCGGCAGAAGCCCGTCCTTCCGCAAGGCATCGGCAAAGGCGCCGGCGATGGTGACCAGAAAGTCCGTGACGTCCACGGGGCTGTGGAGGTTCAGGTACTCCTCCATGTCGGTATAGATAACGGTATAGCCACTTTCTTCAAGGCGTTTACGCACCCGTAGCAGCTCGGTGCTCTTCCCTGTTCCCCGAAAACCGCTGAAGAGGTGGGTGGAGCTTCCATCGGAGTACTCGATGTGGCCCAGCAGCTCCTCCACCGGATCGGAGCCCAACGTGTAGAGGGGGACGTAGTAGGTGCCCTCCGCAGGTTTGGCAAGATCGAGCTTGCGGTAAAAGTCGCGAAGAAAGGTGGGAGAGACCATGACCGCTTCTCTCCCGGGACTTGGGGGGGAGCAATCGCCTCGGCTTGCCGGCAGTCTGGCCCCCGCATAGTCCACCCCCATGCCCGACCTCGACCTCTATCAAATCGTGATTGCAGGGATGCTGATCAGTGCGCTCCTAAGCTTTGTCAGCCTTTATTTTGTGACCGCGGCCTATGGTCGTCATGTGCGGCCGGGCTGGGGGCCCACGCTGAATGCGACGGCGGGATGGATCCTGATGGAGGCGCCGTCCCCCATCCTCTTCACCCTGTTCTGGTGGATGGGGACGGAGGAACACCGCTATTCGCTGCCGGGGCTGGTCTTTCTGGCGCTCTGGCTGCTGCACTATGTCCACCGGGCCTTCATTTTTCCCTTCCGCCGGCGGGGCGGCCAGCCGCGGATGCCGCTGTCCATTGCAGGGATGGCAGTCGTTTTTAACTGCTTCAACGCCTGGATCAACGCGCACTGGCTCTACAGTCTGGGACCGGTGCGCGGCGCCGAGTGGTTGTTGGATCCTCGATTTATGGTTGGCCTGCTATTGTTCGGCGTTGGCTATTTTGTCAATCAGCAATCCGATCAGATCCTCTTTTCCCTCCGTAAGCCGGGGGAGACCGGCTACAAGATCCCGCAGGGAGGTTTGTATCGGTATATCTCCTGTCCCAACTATTTCGGGGAGCTGTTGGAGTGGGCTGGCTATGCGCTGCTCACCTGGTCGCCCGGTGCCCTGGTCTTTGCGATCTGGACCGCCGCCAACCTGGTGCCGCGTGCCCGCACGCACCATCGCTGGTACCAGGAGAAGTTCTCGAACTATCCATCGGAAAGGAAAGCAATTTTTCCGTTTCTCTATTGACCTGTCAATAGGTGGGTTGGGGATGGTTGCTTCGCACCTTGTGCAGCCCCGGTGCAAAGTCGGGGGCGACATGCTGCAGTCGGGACCCGGGCCGCGTGTTGCGGGCTATACAGCAGCATGATCGCCGCGACCACGCTGCTTCTTTTGGGGCCCTTCAGTGTGGGCATCCTCTGGTTTTTTCGCCGCTCCCCGCCGTCGCGGGCGGCCTGGTGGCTGTGGGCGTTGGTCTGGTTTCTGGTGACCGCTGCGGTGGCTCCTTTGGCGATGAAGCTGGGCAATTCGGATAGCTTCGGGTGGATGCAGTCGCTGAGTTGGGCGCTCTTTTTGGTGCTGCCCCTGATGTTGGTGGGGCTGACCCTGTTGGAGCGGGGGAGGGGGCGGGTCTTTGTCGGCAGCCTCGCGGTGCTTTTGAGCGCCATTTCCGTCGACGCCTTTTTTGTAGAGCCGCGCTGGCTGGCCTTCAGCCGGGTGGTGGTTCCGGGGCTGCCGGCCCGGGTGCTGCTGGTGGCGGACATCCAGACCGATCAGGTGGGGGCGTGGGAGGAGGAGGTTTTTGATCGGATCCTGGCCGAGGATGCCGAGCTGGTGCTCTTTGCGGGGGACTATATCCAGGCGCCCAAGCGGATCTGGGCGGAGCAGGCGGAGAAGCTGCGGACCCAGATGCTGCGCCTACGGCCGCGCCTGGGCGCTCTGGCAGTACACGGGGACGTAGATCCCAATGCTTGGAAGACTATTTTTGAGGGAACAGCGGTGCGGGCCGAGGAGGAGACGACGGTGGTGCCCCTGGGCGCGATCACCGTGACCATGCTGCATATTGACGACAGCCGCGCGCCGGTGCTGGGGCGCCCCATGCCGGTGTCGCCACAGCCCGGCTTTCATATCGTCCTGGGACATGCCCCGGATATTGCACTTGGAAAGCCACCGGCGGACCTGATTGTAGCCGGGCATACACACGGTGGGCAGGTGCGCCTGCCGGGGATTGGGCCGCTGATCACCATGTCGCAGGTTCCCCGGGCCTGGGCTGCTGGGGTGACCGAGCTGCCGGGCGGTTCCACCCTGGTGGTGTCCCGCGGCATCGGCATGGAACGCCGGGATGCGCCCCGCCTCCGCTTTGGTTGCCGTCCGGAGCTGGTGTTGTTGGAGCCAGGCTGAGAGGCCGGTCACCCGCGAAGGGCCGGCCTCCCATCGGGACGTCCAAGCGCCGCTTCCTCCTCCTCTACCAGCTTCCCTGCACGGTCACGGGCCCCCCCACCGCCTCGATCTCCACCCGCACCGAGCCGGGCCCCGCCACGCCGGTGAAGAAGCCGGGGGCGGTGGCCACACGATCGAAGCCGAGATCCTCCACAATCACCTCGTACTCAGGGTCACCCCAGATCTCCAGGTCCACCGGGACCCCGTAGGGCAGCACAACGTTCACCCCGCTGCTGCCCGACAGGATCTGGATGTAGTCGCCCACATTCGGCAGAAGATCGGCGTTCACGCTTCCTTCTGCGACCAGGAACAGGTCGCCCGAGACATCCTCTACGTGGATAGAGCTGCCGGCGGAAAGCTGGATGTTCCCGTGGCTGTTCCGCACGTCGATGTCGCTGGCGGTGACGATGAGTGGGCTGTTCATCCCCCACAGCTCCACATCCCCTTGGGCTTCCACCAACACTTCGGCATCCCGGGGAACCGAAAGATCCAGGTCCACACCGGCCCGCTCGAATTGTGAATGGCTGTTCACCGTCAGGATGCCACTCTGCACGTCCGCGGTCCAGGACACGCCGTCGTGGTTCCGGGTGGCCACCTCTTCCTTGCCGGCGTAGCCGTAGACCCGCGCTTCTACGGTCGCGATGTCGCTGCTGTTGCCGGCGATGGAGAGGTCGCCGTTGTCCAGCGCTACCTGTACCCACCGCACCTCGTTGGAGGGGAAGCTGCGGGCGTCAAAGCTCTCCGCGGTGGTGCAGCCGGAGAGAAGGCCGGCGGCGATCAGGAGCAGGGTGGGCTTTGCGGGGATGGTGGCGGACATTTTTCTTACCTCCACCTTTCAGACGATCCCGCCTCCGATCCATTCGCCGCGCTGACATCCGTTGACCGTCGGTGACGGTCTCAGAATTTGGTGGTCGCCCAGAGCGCAGCCGAGCCGCCAAGCAAGGCGATGCCGCTTTCGAGACAATTCGGCGCTGGACATGGGGAGCAGGCTGGCGTAGGAGTCTCTATGCTGTGGATGATTCCCGCCAGTCTTGCCTGCGAGCCGGCCCTTCTGTCCCGCTTTTCGGCCCCCACCGAGGCGCCTGCGGAACGCCAGATCACGACGACCACGGGCACTGCGGCGGGCGCCAGCTTCGTGGGTGCACAGGTCACCTTTCGGAGTGCATCGTCGCCCCGCGACTGGCAGCGGGTGCTGGAACACCCCGAGCTGCAGGATAATTGGCACCCCAAGGAGCTGGGCACCGAGCTGGTGGAGCGCATCCAGGGTACGGATTTCTACCAGCGTACCGGGATTCTGGTGCTGGGTACCTTTACAATCCGGCGGCAGATCCTGCCGCGAATCCGCTGGCTGGAGATGAACGACGACATCCTGCGCACCTGCTGGTATGCGGGAAATGTGGAGGAGTTCCGGGACAAGGTGAAGGCCTGGGACGATGGGTCGCCCTGGCAGGATCGCGGCTATGGCGGCTGGACTGTCCGCGCACTCGCCGGGGGCGGCTCGGTGGTGGCCTACCAGGTCTGGGTGAACTCGGACATGGCACCCGCATCCTTCGTGAGCTGGGGCGTGAGCCGGACCCTGCCGAAGTTGGCAGGCGCTTTTGATGCGCGGGTGGCCGAGCTGGCGCGGGTGGCGGGCGGCACTGCCGGAAGTCCGCCGACGCCCTGAGTGGCTTGGGGATGGTCTTGACGCGTCCACAGAAGGATCGGGGGCGTGCTCCCGCGCGGAAGCACGCCTTTTATGCGCCTTACTTGTTGGCGAGCGCGACGATGCGGGGCTCGGCAAGGTAGGCGTCCGCCAGGGCGTTGAGGCGGGGGTAGGGCGCGAGGGTCTCGGTGCTCAGGCCATCCAGGTTGCCGCTGCGGACCTGGAGAATCTGGGCTGCGATCACCAGATCGGCGATGGACATGCTGCTGCCGCCCACAAAGGGGCCGCCCGAGGCGGCAATCAGGCCTTCGACATAGCGGAAGACCTGCGCCATGGGCCCGGCGGCCAGCTCGGCGCGCATGGCCAGCTTCTTTTGGGGATCCCGCTCGAACATGCTGGGCACCAGCGCGTTGGAGAGGGTGTCGTTCATGCTGTCCAGGGCGCTGTCCACCCGCAGCGCGGCGACCGGATCGGTGGGGTACAGCGTGCGGTCGCCGATACGCGCGATGTAGCGCAGGATGGCGGCGGTCTGCACAAAACGCTCGCCGTCCACTTCCAAGACGGGGACCGACCCGAGGGGGAAGGCACCTTCGGCGCGGAGCTGGGAGAACTCGGGGAATTTGAAGCGGTGATCGTCAAAGGAGATGCCGCTGATGCGCAGGGCGATGCGGATGGGCTCGGCGCGGCCGGGACCGTCGAAGTAGCTGAGGCGGAAGGTGGGCATGGTGACTCCAGTTGAAATGCATGGAAAGCCCGCGTTGGGGGCGGGGTTTAAGGGAGAAGAAGTGGAGGGGCGTTCAGTGGAAGGTGTCGAAGGGCGGAACGCCGCCGTGGCTCACCAGCCAGTGCCCGGATTCGGACATCTTGAACTGGCTGGGGATCGAACGCCCTTTTTTGGCGTGGAAGCGAGAGTCGGCGCTCTTGGGCAGGCGCGGGTGGTAGTGGACCACGAAGTCGCCGACGACCACGCCGGTTGCCGTGTCCAGGATGGTGCAGGCTACCTCGGCCGTGTAGGCGACGCCGGTGAACTCTTTGAGGGCGCCTTGGAAGCCCAGGTGGATCTGCACGGGGGGAACGGGCTGCTGCAGCAACACCCCCAGGTGCGACATCCAGTGGCCAAACTTGTTCTTTCCGATGGCGGCCAGACTGGCGGAGTTCAGCGCGCTCTGTGCCTGCTGCAGGGCCAACGCAGCGGCCGCGGCCGCAGCCATTTGGGCCGCCTGGGCGGCCGCAGCTTGAGCGGCCTCTTGGGCTCTTTGGTTCTGCCCTTCAGCGAGTGCCTGTGCCCACGCCCGCAGGCCAACCTGCGTGGCGGCGGCCCATGACAGGATACGTCGTGCGGCCGTGTAATCCCATGTACCAACCGGTCCGGCCACCAATGCTTCGGCAACGGCAAGCAGCTCGATGCGAAGCTTTTTCCGATTGGCCTGGGCAAGGCCTTTGTTGTCTCGGTCAAAACTGTCCGCTTCTGCCCTGACGGCCGCCAGCTCGTTCTGGTACGGGGCCGCGTCCTGCTCGTTTTGGGCCGCCACATCTTCGGCTTCGCCGATGGCATCGGCGAGGGGTAGCAGCGAGGCGTAGCCGGCCTCCAGGTCTTTGCCTGCCAGCACCAGGGAGGCTTTCTTCTGCCCTACCAGCGCGACCAGCGCTTCGTCGAGGCGGAAGTCGTGGGTGGCCAGGGTGGCCAGCCGCAGCTCCAGGGCGTCGTAGGCCTCCTGGAATTTCGTCGCTGCCGCCTCAAAGGCGTCGAGGGCAGGCTCTACCATCCGGCTGAGTGCCACCATCGCAACGCCACGCGCAGCGCTTGGATCGGCACCCGCCAGAGCCTCTGGGCTGAGGTCGGTGGTGATCCGCTTCAGCTCCTTGCGGATCTTTGCCAGGGCCGGAGAGGTCTTAAAGGGACCGTTGCCCTGGACTTCGAGGCGCGCGCTGCATTGCTCCAGCAGAGCCGGGGCCTTCGCTGGGCCGATGAGGCTGAGCACCTGCCGCTCCAGCTCCAGGGTTTGGGCGTACAGCTCGTCCATGTCGAAATCATCGGCATGGAGGGTGGCTTCAAGTTGGGTGTAGAGCTGGTTGATCGGGTGATCATCCTGGTTGATCGGGTGATCCTTGCCGAGGGCGCGTAGCTCTGCCACCTTCGGGCGCAGGGCCCGGTTGGCGCGACTGTACTCGCCCCGGGCGGTGGCCACGGCCAGGGTACGTCGCTGCAGTGCATCGCGGAGCTGCTGGCCGGCCTCGTCGATTTCCTGCGCGCTGGCTGCCAGTTCCTGCTCTGCCGTAGCGATAAGGCCTGCGTTCTGCTTGATCAGTCCGCGCTGCTGTCTTTTGGCCCTTTCAGGGTTGGATTTGATGAGGGCTTCCAGGCGGGCAAGCTCTGTTTGGGCTGCGGCCTGTGCCTGCTCGGCGGCGAGCTTTTTCTCGGCCGCTGCCGCCTGCACCTTCTCAGCGAGGTGGAGCCTTGCTGCGGCGAGCTGTTCGGCCTCCTCCGCCTCCGCAAAAGCCTCTTTAAAGGCTATGGTCCAATCGTCGATCGGCATGGTGGACTCCTTATGCGGTGGCCCCGGCCGCGCGGGCCAGGGTGGTCAGGGCCGGGCCCAGGGTGGCACGGATGCTGACCGGAGCCAGCGGGTTGCTGTCGCAGACGGCCACGGTCTTGGCAGTCTGGAGGTGGGCGAGGAAGGCGTTTGCGGCGGCGGCGGCGCGGGGGGCGCGCTCGGAGAAGCCCGCGGCACCGGCACTTTCGATGTCCCGAATCAGGGCCAGCAGGGGCACTTTGAAGTTGCCGGTGACCCCGTTGAGCCCCTTATCCGCGATCGCGGCCAGGCCGGCGTCTCCGGAGGCGCGCAGGGCCACCTGGAGCTTGGAGATCTGCTCATCCACCTTCTCGTTGGCCTCCCGAAAGGCGGCGGCGGCCTTGCGCCATTCTTCGAAGCCACGCTGGTCGGGTGCGCCATCTTCGGGGAGTATGGGTGCCGCGGCGGCGCGGAAGCGAAGACCCAGCTCTGCGGCCACGATTTTGTGGTCGAAGGAGGCCGGCCACAGCTCCACGCCACCGGTGGTCACGCAGCGATAGGCACCTTCGGCGTCGATCGACACACCGGCGCGTCGCATGGGGCCCTCCACCTGCCCGTCGGGCTTGGAGAGCAGCAGCAGCGGCGGGCCATCGTGCCCGGCTGAGAAGAAGACGTAACGTCCAACCTGCCCCTTTTGGAGCCCGGCGCAGCGGGCCTTCATCATGGTCCGCAGCTTGAGCAGGTCGGCGGGCGAGGGAATGGGGGCCGGCGGCGGTGGTGGGGGTGGAGGTGGCGGGGCGGGAGGGGCTTCGGGGGAGGGGGCCGGAGCTGCCGCATCTTCAGAGCCTTCTCCAGCTTCTTCGTTCTCTTCGTTGTCCTCTTCTTCGTCGTCCTCCTCGTCGTCCGCATCGGTGGTGGCGGGGGGGGCGCTCTGGGCGTTGTCGTCCACGGGACCCACGAGTCCAACAGCTCCGAGGCCCAGCTTGTCGGCGGTGTTCACCGCTTTGAGGGCGGTCATCAGGGCAGCACCGGAGACACCGTTCTTTGCGATTGGATCAAACAATAAGGTGTCACCGGCGCGGGTGACCGTACCGGCGCAAAAGCCCGCCCCGGAGGGCAGTGCTTCCTCGCCCTTTCCCTTCTTTTTCAAGTGGTTGGCAATCTTGGAGAGGCTCGCAAAGGTTCCCGGCTTCCCCGGGGCCGATGCAACATACAAAATCTGCCGCTTGCTGCCCGCATGGGCGGCGTAGTAGAAAGGTACGGGCGCGGCCGCGACTTTCTTGACGTTCGTTCGAACCACGGCGGCGAAGGCTGGCTTCATGGAAACCTCTGGTTGCGACGCTTAGCCCTTTTTTGGGGGCGGCGCTATGGTGAGCACCACACAGCCGCCCAAGAGGCCGCTGGGCCGGAGGCCCACCGGCCTGGCGGAGTGCTGAAAATGGAAGCTTATTCCTTTACTTTCCGAGCTTTTTCACTTTATAGATGTCTATAAAGTGAAAATACTCATCCGCCGATACCCAGGGCTGCTTCGGCTTCTTCCCGCAGCGTTTTCCAATCCTTCAGGAGCCCTGGCATCGCCCTGATCTGCAGGCGGGCCGCCGAAACCTGCTGGATCACCGCTTCGATGGCCTTGGCCACCGCGGGGTTCCCCTTTACGTCCTCGGGGATGGCCACGATCCGTCGGTTGATACGGTCCAGCGGCTCTTTCTGGTGCTTCAACTGCTCGACCAGCTTGTCCACCTCGGCGGCTTTCATGCCAAAGGAGCGCTGGCGCTGGGCCTTCTGTTCTTCCCTTCCGCTGATGATCGTGGTCCACACCTGGTTGGAGCGATCCAGGGTCTGGGTCAGCTTTACGTAGCGCCGGTCGATGCCCGCTACCACGCCCTCGGCGTCGGTGTGGATGTCCTCCAGCCGCACCAGGGCCTGAGTGGGACTCATTCCCGCCCCGACCAGGGCCTGGGCCTGCTCCATCAGCTCCTCCAGTCGGCCATCGAGGGAAGAGAGCAGGTCCATCTTGGCAGCCACCTCCTCCATGTTCTCCGACGCCTGGCGGAAGTAGGTACCGGAGGCCCGCTTGTAGTCGGCCTGGGCTTCGAGGGGAAGCTCGGAGGTCCGCTTGAAGTCCACGCGGGAGTCCATGAGCGGGCTGCCCGATCGGGTGAAGGCCTTGTACTGACGCTGCCGCTGCACCAGCAGCTCCTGGCTTTGACCCCGCATCTGCTCGATCACGCCCGCGCGGTGCATCCGCTCGCTGAGGCCCTTTTGCTCCTTGAGCGCCGAAAAGTGGACGTCAGCCTTTTGCGCCAGATCGTCCACGGTGCGGAAGGCCTCCTCGACTTCTGCCAACAACTGCTCGGTTTCGGTGACCATCCTCCGGCGCAGCTCCAGGTGCTCCTCGGCCACTTCGTTTACTTCGCGGAGCTTGTTTTGCTCGTACTCCAGCTTGCTCTGCTCCACACGCCCGGCGCCCTCCTCCTTCTTTCGGGCGATGAGCGCCTTGGCGCCCTTCACCAGGATGGTGTCCACTTCGGTGTCGCTGAGGGTACCGGGCGTCTTCACGCGCAACACCAGGTCGTTGGCAACAAGGCCTACTTTTACATAGGTTTTCGCTGCATTCTTCCCCTTCCGCGCCTCCGCCACCGAGGTTTTTGCCGCGGCAAGGTTGATGATCGGCGCATCGGTGCCCACGGCTGCCTCGATGGCTTCCCGCAGGCGGTCCCAGTTCACTTTTTCTACAGGAACTTTGGCAGTGTCTTGGCCGTAGATTACCGTCGCCTTGTCCATCTTTGACATATGTGTTCCGCGGTTGGTGAACGATCGGAAGGGGCGCCCCTGCATATCATGGGGCAACGCCCGTTCCCAGGATTTCCTCGGTGGCCGCGGCCACAATCACCAAGGCCCAGCGTGTATCGATCCAGCGTGTGCTCCCCTTGGGGGTCTGCTCCCGGTAGCGGAGGCGGTTCACGCGGCGCTCGTCCAGAAGGCCCCCCTCTCGCTCGGCCTCGTCCCGGGCCGCGAGGACCCAGCCCAGGTCGGTCAGCGAGATGTTGCGCTCTCCAAAGCCACCTTCTCCGCCGCTGATTCGCAGACCTCCCCCTGCGACTTTGCCCTCCACCCGGCAGCGCCGCCCCAGGCCCTCCTGCCAGCCCAATTGTACGGCGGAAACCAGCGCCCGGGCGGCTTGTCGCCACGGTTCGGGGAGCTCGCGGGAGCCGGTGCCGGGTGCGGGGGCGGTGGCCCCGATCCACCAGCCATCCGGGGAGGGGAAGATGCGGAGCCTTTCGGGCCATTTTTGAGGGGGAAGGGGGGCTTCCGCCTCACCCAAAGGCGCGCCCAGCGTACAGCGGCCGCCGCGAAAGAGAAAGCGCCAGCACAGCCCGTCCAGCGCACGCGCTTGGAGGGGCCCGTCGGGGACCGGAGCGCTGAGGACGCCCTCGCGAAAAGTCAGGTCTAACGCGGCGGTGGGGGCCTCGTCCTTCAACTCCTGCGCCAGACGAAGGGACCACAGCTCCCGGGCGAGCTCCTCGAAGCCGTCCACCTTCGGGGGGGTGATCTTCCCGATTCTCTGCTCCCAAAAGCCGGGCTTGGCGGCCAAGGTGGCGAGCACCGAGGTCGGGGCCTGCTCCAAGGCCAGCAGCCACTCTCTCCCCTGCTCCCAGGCTTCAAAAGAACAGCCTTCCCCGATACAAAGTCCGAACCAGCCCTCGGGGCCCTGGCGGGGTTCGTAGCCGCGCTGCCACAGCTCCAGGGCGGTGGGGCGCCGTCCGAGGCTCTGGGCGAGGCTGCGCCAGGCCCATACGCAGAGCGGGTCCCTGGGCAATAGTCCAATCAATAGCTCTTTGATCTCCAGGCTGAAGTCCACCTCGCAGCCGGAGGCCAGGGCATAGGGCGGGTCCGAGGAGAGGAAGGCGGAGAGGGCGGCGCTGCTGCCCGTGCTTTGCAGCAGCAGGCCCAGCCTCTGGGGGAAGATGCGGTGGTTGCCGACAAAATCGAGAACCTGAAGCCGTTCTTTGCCTGGAGCGGCGCGCAGGCCGCGGCCCAGTTGTTGGAGGAAAATCACCGACGACTCGGTGGGGCGCAGCATCACCACCCGGTCCACCCGGGGCAGGTCCACGCCCTCGTTCAACAGCTCCACCGAGCAGATGGCATCCAGCCGTCCCGCCTCCAGGGCTACCAGCTCTTTCTGGCGTTCTTCCGGCGTGAGTCCCCCATGCAGTAGCGCCACCCGCAGGCCCCTTTCCCGAAGCCAGCGCTGCACGAAGCGGGCGTGGCTGAGGCTGCAGCAGAACAACAGGCTGCGGCTTGCCCCCTCCCTTTGCCACTCCTGCCAGAGCTTTTCCATACGCTCCTGCGTCTGGACGGCCTCCTCCAGGGCGCTGAGATCAAAGCGGCCATTTCTCCAGGGGAGCGGCTGGTAGTTTACGGTATCGCGAATTCCCCGATAGTGAAAGGGAACCAAGGCGCCGGTCTGAATGCCCACGCCCAGATCCGCACGAAAGACGATGCCGCCATCAAAAAGAATGCGGAGATCGCGCTGATCGGCGCGCTCGGGGGTGGCGGTGAGGCCCAGTACGAAGGCCCCCTGAAAGTGGTCGAGGATGCGCCGGTAGCTTTGGGCCATGGCATGGTGCACCTCGTCCACCAGGATGTAGTCGAAGTGGTCGGCCGGCAGCTTCTCCACCATCCGGGAAAGTTTTTGTACGGATGCAAAAACAATGTCGCCGTTGCTGTCCGCGGCGGCGCCGACCATCCACGAGAATCCCGCCTGCGGGAGCAGGCGCCGAAAGGCGCGGGCGGCCTGCTCCAGCAGCTCTGCCCGGTGGGCGAGGATCAGGCAGCGTTGAGGCAAAATCCGTGCCACATCGAAGGCGGCGAGCAGCGTTTTGCCAAGACCGGTAGCAAGGACTACCAAAACCCGCCGCTTTCCCTCCGCACGCGCCTGGTTCAGTGCGGCGAGCGCCTCGTTCTGCACATCCCGCGGCTGGGGCGGGGGCTCGGCCGTTTCCGCAAGGCCGGCGGGGAGCGCGGCCGAGCGAAAACGACGGCGGTAGGCGGTGATCCACGCAGCCTCCAGCGGGATGGCCTCCCGCCAGGTCTGGGTGATGCCCTGGCCCAGGCGCTGCCAGGCCTCGGGCTGCGCGGCGGCATCGAGGCGCAGGTTCCACTCTACACCTTCCAGCAAGGCGCTATGGGAAATGTTGCTGCTGCCCACATAGCCCACGCCGCCATCGGGGTGGTGGATGCGCCAGGCTTTGGGATGAAAGGCGCGCTGGAGGCGGGCATTTTCCATTACCCGCACCTGCAGGCCGGGCTGCTGTTGCTGCCAGTCCCACAGCATCTGCAAGGCATCGGCCGAGGTGATGCCCAGGTAGTCGCCGGTGAGGATCTGCACCTGTGCGCCGCGCTCCAGGGCTTCGTGCAGGTGCTCGCTCAGCAATTGCAGGCCGCGCGGCTGTACAAAGGCCGCGACCACTTCGATGCGCGTGGCGCGGGGAATCAGGGGCAGCAGGTGCTGGAGGAAGGGATCTTCGGGGGCACCCAGTGCGAGAGACTGCCGCGAAAGGTAGGACGACGGCGGCGTTTCGGCCAGCAGCTCCGGTCGGGGAAGGACGAGAATGTGGGCGTAGGGGAGCGCAGGGTCCACGTCGCCATTGCGCAGCCGCAGCTCGCCCGCTTGGGGCACCAGGGCCTCGGCCTCGGCCAGCCACTGCTGACGTTCCGCACC
>JBEIQS010000323.1:0-4994 GCA_040376425.1 Alphaproteobacteria bacterium
GTCTGCACAGTAACTAATCTATCATAGGTGAACATATCCAGCGCGAACCACTCGCCATCACCGGAGTCCCAAGCATCCATCCAAAGCTGGTTCCCGTCGATGCCGAAGCGGTAGACCGCTGTAGAGCCATCTCCACCCCAGGTTCCTGCATAGTTCCCATCGATTCCCGGTGCGTCGATGCGGACCGCGTGTGCGCTCGGTGCCGCATTCGCTGAGGTGGGGGCGGGAGAGGGAGGGACGGTGTGGGTACAGGCCAGCAACAAAAGCAGGGTAGACATCGGTGTTTCCTTAGCCGGGCGACAGGTTGAACGGATATTGAACGGTGGTGATGCCGGTGCTGCGCATGCCGGCCGTGCGCGCATGCTGTTGCACCGCGGCTACAATACAGGCATCGGCGGTCTTGTCCCCCAATGTGGAGCTATCCAGCCGCGCCCCTATCATATTTCCATCGGATCCTACCATGGCAGTCACGACGATCTTGCCCCGACAGGCGGGATTTCGCCCCAGGGCTTCGGTATAGCAGGCGACCACCGCGTCCGTCAGGAGATCCCCGGTGGATGCGCCATTTTCCACTACTTGTCGGCTGCCGGGTGCGGCGGGTGCGGCCTCGGCCAGGCCAATCAACATCCGTAGCTGCCCCTCCACATGCGGCTCCGCCTTGGGCCACGCCCCGGTCCAGGTTGCCACAGGCCGCTGGAAGATCCAGTCGGCCGAATCTTTCGATCGTTGCGGATGGAAGCCAATAAACCACTGCTCCTTGTTCTCCAGGGTGGCAAAGGTGGCACAGCGACCCTGGTCACAGGCCTGGGCAAACTCGGAGACGTTGTGAACGGAAATCTTTATTTTGTCGAGGTGAAAGCTTCCATCTGGGTCGATGCGTACGGAGGACGGCGTGCGGTAGGCGGCCTCCGGGCCCCGCGCCGGGTGCAGCAGCGCGGTCAGCGGCTGGATCTGAAGGGAGGGGTAGCTCCAGCCCGCGGCGGTCAGGGCGTCCAGCACGGGTACCAGCTCCGCCACCGGAACACGCGGATCCAGCTCCAGCATCAGCCCGCGGCTGGTGTCCGGCTCTTCCACCTTCAGGATTCTGAGGAGGCGGTCCAGATTTTCAGCCGTAGGACCCAAGAAAATTGCAGGTTCGCCTCTTCCCACGGACAGGCCAAGGCTGGCCAACTGCACCGTCACCGGCGCCCGCGACCGGTCCACCCGCAACCCTATCGGGAGTGCCAGCTCGGGCACCCGCGGCGAGCGCAGCCCCAGCCGCAGAATGCCGATGCGGCGCAAGGCGTCCACCAGGCCGCCGAGCTTTTCGGACGCTTGGTCGCCGTGTACAAAGAGCAGGACCTCCTCCCCCTTTCCCGCCAGCGCGGGGCCCAAGGTGGCGGCGGTCGCGTCGGGGAGCGCCACCTCCTCCAACCACAGCCTTCCGTCTGCACGCAGGCTCAGGCGCGGACCGCTCATGGGGCGACCTGCGGTGAAGGAAGGGAGATCCAGGCTTTCTTGGGGACGAAGCTGCCAGCTCCAACCCTCCACGGGGGCCTGGAAGCCCGTGGGGGCTTCGGCCGGGGGGACCTCTACATGGACCGTCCGCCGCGGATAGGCGGCAAGCTGGCCCAACACCGCCGCCGTGCGCCCCCATGTATTTTGTGGTTGTACAAAAATGTTGACGGTGGTGGCTTCGGGAAAGCTGCTGCGATCCTCCTTCACCATGTTTCGCAGCCCCGCCAGATCGGGCTTGCCGCCCTGGTCGGGGAGCGGATTCCACGGTCCAGCGCCTCGGTGCCAGGCGATCTGGTCGGGGAGAAGGGCAATTTCCAGGGCGGGGGAGGCGGGTGTGCTGCCGATCTGGAGCTGAAAGACCGCGCCTTGTACACCGCTGACCAGGGTGCTCGTCGTGGCGCCACCGGCGGCCTGCCGGTGCAGGACCTTTTGAAGTACGCCGATCGAAAGCTCTTCAGTGAGTTCCAGGGCTTCTCCGGGCAGTGGTCCCAGTCCAGGCTGAGTGGCCAGGCTGCCGTCCGGGCCCACCGGCGTGGGCCGCGTACCTTCGGGCAGGTCCAAGCGGGGTAGTCCGGGGGGAAGCTGGGCGTCTACGGAGACGAGGTGGGGCACGCAGGAGAGGAGGAGGAGCATGGAGGCTGGCCCGGTTGGGGTCAACGTAGCGGAGTGTGGCCGGGGGGCAAGGGGCGGCCACATCTTGGTGCCACGGGGGCGGCGGCGGAGTAGGAGGGAAGATGCGCTCTCTGCTTGCGACCCTGCTCCTGATGATCCTGGCCTGCGGTGGCTCGGCCGTGCCGGATGCCACCGGCTACAGCGACAAGCTGGCCACCTTCCAGGGCCACTCCATCAACGACGCCATTCGGGTGATCGGTGCGCCCGCCCGCTCCACGGCCGGTGCCGGGGGACATACCTTCTATGTTTGGGAGTTTCGCCATGAGGTTCAAACCGACCGGGTGATTCGGGAAGAGCGGGATCCGAACGGTGGCCAACAGCTTCGGGTCAGCGGCGGCGAGCGTATTCCCATCACCTGTACGGTGACGATGGAGGCGGATGCCACCGGCAAGGTGGTACACACCGGCGCCAAGGGGCCGGCCTGCCTCGTGGGGTGGGTGCATCCTTCGGCCGGGACGGGAGCACCGGTGCCCCCGGTCGCGACCCCACCCTCCAGTCCGGTGGTTGTGGCGCCGCCCGCGCCACCTCCCTCCGATACGGAAAAATCGGTGGTACCTGCCGCAGATCCGTCTGGAGAGGGTCCCCGCACCCTTACGCCCAACCACAGTGGCCCGCCCGAGAGTGCCACCGAACAGGACCGGGCGCCCCGCCGCCTGGCCCCCGCCCGCCCCCTTCCCAAGCAGGGCGGCAAGCTCGAAAAGCACTGACCTGACCTCCGTCAACCGTATCGGGGTTGAAAATGACCCGCAAAGTCCTGGATGAAGCCGTCCCTCTGTCCAAGTCGCGGCTGTGGTCCCTTCAGAAGCGCTGGTATGAGAAGGCCGGGTTGGATGCCTGGGGATCGGGATGATCCCACATTTTGCAACCTGTAACGCCTTCATTGCCGACGCCTATGCGCGGGTGGTGCTGGGCTGGCTGCGCGATCAGGTGGCTACCGGCTTGAATAGGGACCAGCCGGTGTATCTGGTGGAGCTCGGTGCGGGATCCGGGCGCTTTGCCTTTCTCTTTTTGCGCAGGCTCCTGGCGTTGATCGCCCGCTCGCCCTTTCCTGAGCTGTCCATCACCTACGTGATGACCGACTTTTCCGAGCCGGGTCTTGCAAGCTGGCAGGCCCATCCCTCCCTGAAGCAGTGGGTTGAGGCCGGGATTTTGGACTTCGCGCTCTTTGATGTTGAGCAGGATCGAAGTCTGAAACTTCGGATGTGTGGGGTGGAGCTGGCTGCGGGCAGCCTGTTGAACCCGCTGTGTGTGATCGCCAACTACTATTTGGATAGTATTCCCCAGGATGTATTCTGGGTGGACCAGGGAAAGCTCTATGCCTGTCTGACGACGGTCACCCTGCCGGAGGAGGCCGATCCCGCGGACCCGTCAGGGCTGGAGCATGCCGAGCTGATCTACGAAGATCACCTTGTAGAAGGCCCCTACTACGGCGAGCCGGAGCTGGATCGAATCCTGGCGGGCTATCGCAGATCCATCCCGAAGGGCTCGGTTCGCTTTCCGGTGGCCGCTCTGGCGGTCGCGGAGTGTATGGCGCGCCTGTCCGGCGGGCGGTGGATGTTGTTGAGCGCCGACAAGGGATTTGTACGATTGGACCGCATGATCGGGCTGCCGCGACCCGGTCTGGCCCTGCACGGAAGCTTCTCGATGACCGTGAACTACCACGCCATCGGCGCGTTTTTTGAGGGGAGGGGAGGGGAGCTGCTGGGGCCGGATCATCCGCCGGAGAGCCTGAACGTGGTCTGCTGCGTCGCCGGCCCGGGGACCCGGCTGGATGTGCGGGCCGCCTATGCGGACGCGGTCGCCGCCTTCGGGCCGGACGACTACTTCCACCTGCGAAAGGAGACCAATCCAAACGAAGGGCTCAGCATGGAACAGGCCATGGCCCTGGCGCGCTTGGGGCGCGGCGATCCCACCCAGTTGTTGCGGCTCACCCCCATCTTGCGGCGGCTGGTGCCCGATGCGGATTTGGACGTACGCCAGGACCTGATCGCGCTGGTGGACTGGTCGGTGGAGCACTATTTTCATATCGGGGAGCGTGAGGACTTCCCCTTCGCTGCGGGAACCCTGTACCTGTGCTGCGGTGCCTTCGAGCGCGCCATTGCGATGTTTGAGCTGTCGTTGGCTCTGTATGGTCCGGACGACGCGACCGTTCAGAACCTGGAGGTGGCGCGAACCTGTCTTCAGACTGCGGCGGATTGATACATCTGATACATCTGATACATCTGATACATCTGATACATCTGATTTATCCTCCACATCCTGTCCGGGTGATACACGTGTTACATTCTCTTCCAGTGCGATGCGGACGTTGGCGTGCCAAGGAGAAGATGCCATGGCGGTGTTGCGGTGTGACCTTCGACGGATAGTCTTGTTGGTTGGCCTCATCGGTTGCACCAAGGAGAACCCGGAGGAGCCGAGGGGGGCACCCACGTGCACCGACGAGGATCCGGTGCATCCGGGTCCAAAAGTGCCGGTGGAGTTGCCCGGACCTGGTCCAAGCTGCGGCGCGCAGATTCAGCTTCCGATGGCTCTCAACGTGCTGGGAGCGGCGCTTCAGGCGGGTCAGGCTGGAGAGGAAGAGCTGGCCGCCATGGACCAGCTCCTGGATGTGGAGCTTCCTGGGGTCGCGGGGGGACCCTGGGGTAAGAGTATCACCGGACCCTATCGGTCCACCGATGGGGTCCACTTCACGCAGGACGCGCCATGGCGGATCGGCTGCGCCAGTGTGGGCGACGTGGTGGAGGACGAAGAGGGAGTCCTGTGGATGTTCTACGTGGACTCAGATCTGGATCTGCTGCGTCGCCGCGCGCGGGAGGGGGTTCCAC
>JBEIQS010000146.1:0-15132 GCA_040376425.1 Alphaproteobacteria bacterium
CCAGCAGGTTGCGCTCGGGCCAGGCTGGACGGACCCGCGATCCGCCTGGTTGGCCCTGCTCTTCCACGATGTGATCTACGACCCGATGGCGACCCATGGCCAAAACGAGGCGCAGAGCGCCGCCCTCCTCGGCGAGCTGCTGCCCGATACCCTTGCGGCCCAGCGGCTGATCCAGCTCACCGCCACCCACGGAACCGCGGCGGGCGAAACACTGGACGGAGATGCCGCCCTTTTCTTGGACTGCGACCTTGCGATCTTGGGCGCAGATCCTATGCGATTTACAGAATATGAGCGCCAGATCGCGGCCGAGTATGTGCCCTTCGTGGGGGCGGAGGCCTACCGCATCGGGCGCGCAGCATTTGTCCAGAAACTGCGAGACCAACCCAGACTATTTCACTCTTCCCTCTTCCAGGACCGCCTGGATACCCGGGCGCGCCAGAACCTTCGCCTGAGCGGCGAGGGCTGACAGCGGCTGCCAAAGCCCCGTGCTACGATTCAGCGATGATCTGGCTGCTGCTTGCCTGCAACACCACCCCGGGTGTCGCGCCCGAGGGTGAAGATGATCCCCATGTGCTCCTCTTCGTTCTGGACGGGATACGGCCGGAGGAATTCTCCTCCCTGAACGTCTCGGATCTGACGGGTGTCCCCGGCGAGGAGTGGGGCGCCGACTTCTGGAAGGGTGTGGCCCCCCTGGGGCGGTCGGTGCGTCACGCGGTGAACCCCGCACTCACTTCCACCACCTCTTCCCACGCGCTGATGGTGTCCGGTCGGCCGCAACCGGTGATGACGGTGCCCTTTGAAGACCTGGACCCGGGCGTCTATTTTCCGTTTATTCCCACCCTCTTTGAGGAGGCCAGGAAGCAGAAGGGCTGGGGGGAGGAGGAGGCGACCGTTCTGGCCAATGCCGTGATGTTGGGCGCCATCCAGAAGTCCATCCACCCGAGCTATGGGCTGGGAGCAAGCTACGATCTGGTGGATACGCCCGATGGATCCGGCGTACCAGAACCCGACGACAGCGCCGTGATCGCCCGGCTGAAGCGCATCATCAACGAGGACCCGCCCAAGATGCTGGTGGTGAACCTGCATGACTCGGACCGGCTGGGCCACGAAGGGGACCAGGACGGCTACCTGCAGCGGGTTCGGAAGCAAAGCCGCGAGGTAAGCGACTTCTACGCATGGATGCAGTCCAAGCACCCTGCCTACGCCTGGCAGACCCTGATGGTGGTGACCTCTGACCACGGCCGTCATCGACACAGCGAGGAGGGAGGCTGGATCAACCACGGGGATTCCTGCACCGGCTGCCGAGAGGTGCCACTGGTCTTTCTGGGTCGAACGGTGGACCCGGGGGAGGTGAACCAGACCTACACCCTCCTGGACATTGCGCCCACCCTGGCCGCACACCTGGGGGTGGAGCTACCGTGGGCCATCGGCCTGCCGCTCTTGGGCAAGGGAAGGGCCCGCGAAGGTCAGGTGGATCTTTCTATTTCCGGTACCGTCATGGCATGGGGCCGCTATCTCTCCGATATTGCGCATCGATCGGTGGTAGAGGTGAACGGCGAACAACTTTCCGATCCCGATGCATTCGCCGCCGAAGCCCCCACCGTGCTGGAGCAAGGCAGCGCGGCCTGGGCCTGCTTCCGCGAGCTGCGCCTGGACCCCGGTGAGGATTTCTGGCCCTGGATCCCGCGCTGTTTCGAGCGGGCCGATGGGGCCTGGAGTGAAATCGGCTTCCCGGACAGCTCGACGGGTCCCAGCTTCCGGGCCGCCCTGGCCAGCCGAGGCGGCACCTTGGGCGCCGCCTGGCTGCACACCCCGCTCACCCGCGACACAGCTGGGGTAGGCGATGTGGACCAGCTCCGCGTGTCGCTGCGGGAACTCGGGCAATGGTCCACGCCGATGTCGGTGGACGTGGAATTCTCCGCCACTGACGTGAGCTTGGCAGCCACTGAGAGCTCCTGGGTGGCCGCCATCGCCAACAATGCGCCCGCGCCCAACCAGGCCTACACGCGCCGGATCGATGTCTTCCGGGTCGATTTTCGGTCCTTGGTAGCATCCAAAACCTTCGATCTCGCCGAGTTTCTGACCGAGCCCCGCCGCGTGGAGCAGCCCGCCCTGAGCGCGGATGGCGACCATGTCTACCTGGCGATGATCGGGATGGACAAAGGGCAGCGCGGAATCGGGTGGGCCGAAAGCAAGGATGCAGGAGAAACCTGGGAAGGTACACAGTGGATCCCGGGCGGAGACATCCTGCTGCACCTGGCACCGGCCTGGAGCGGGGAGCGCCTGTACTGGGCGGAGCAGGCCGGAGAGCAGACCCGAATCTGCTCTCTGGGCAGGCCTAGCGAAGCCGCAACCTGCTTGGATGTGGATAGCCCTCGGATAGACAGCTTTTCTGTCGTCGGGGACAGCCTTCAGGTGGTGGTGGATGCGGGCAGTGGTCAGTGGGAGCTGCGGGAGCTGAAGCCGTGAGGGAAGACGAGGAGCTGTGGGTCTTCACCCTCTCTTTCTACGCACGTCCGGGCGTCGCCGAGAGCTGTCTGCGCCTGCAGGAGGAGGCGGGGGTGGACGTGAACCTGCTGCTCACCGGCTTGTGGCTGGGCCTGTCCGGTCGGGGCGCGCTGCGGCCGGACTGGCAGGCCGACGCCACCCTGCGGAGCTGGCGAGAGGAGGTGATACAACCCCTGCGCGGCCTGCGGCGTTTGCTGAAAGGGAAGGGAGAGGATGATTTTCGGGAAGACCTGCGCCGGCTGGAGCTGGCCTCAGAGCGCATCTACCAGCGCAAGCTACTGGGTGCCCTGACAGCGGAGTGCCTCCCTCCCAGCGGCCCGGTGGAAGATGCGACCCGAAACCTCCACATTCTCGGCGGGGGAGGCTCCCCTCTCCTCCACCAACGCCTCCAGGAATGGCCCGTGCGCAGTAGTGACTCACCACCGAGTCACGTCGTTAGCCAGAATCCCTAGCGCTGACCAAAAAGCACACTTTTCGCCTTCTCATCCATCGGCACATCAAAACCCTCCGGCATCCGCTTCCCCCGCTTCACTGCCGGGCGAGCGGCGATCGTTGCAAACCAGCGTTGCAGGTTCGGAAACTCCGCGAGATCCTGCCCCTGGAGCTTGTAGGGGCGTATCCAGGGCCAACAGGCGATATCCGCAATACTGTAGCTTCCTGCAAGATAGTCTACCTCGGCCAGGCGCGTGTCCATCACCCGGTACAGGCGATGCGCCTCGTTGGTGTAGCGGTCGATGGCGTAGGGCACCGGGGTGGGCGCATACTGGCGGAAGTGGTGGGCCTGACCCAACATCGGACCCAGCCCGCCCATCTGCCACATCAGCCACTGAATAGCCAAATAGCGACCTGCTGGATCCGTCGGAAGCAGCCCACCGTAGCGCTCGGCCAGATACAAAAGAATGGCGCCCGACTCAAAGAGCGAAATCGGACCATTCGGGCCGTTGGGATCCACCAGCGCGGGAATGCGATTGTTGGGGCTGATCGCCAAGAACTCTGGCTTGAACTGCTCGCCGACGCGGATGTCTACGATATGGACTTCATAGGGCAGCCCAAGCTCCTCCAGCGCGATGGAGATCTTGTAGCCGTTGGGAGTGGGAGCGGTGTAGAGCTGAATCATCCCCGCAAGCTATACACCCCCGCTCCGGACGACCGTGGGGAGACTACGGGATTCCAATCTTGTGCCAGCGAGACGGCTCCTGGCAGGGACCGCCATCCTCGCCCTTGGCCCCATCCGTGACCCCCCACAGAACCCCTTCCGGGTCCTCGCCCAGTCCCTCCAGGCTCTCGGGAAGTGTGGCGATCACCCCCCGCTTGTCGCTCCAGAGCGTGAAGGTGCCCGGTGCATCCACCGCCGAACCGAGCACCAACAACAGCTCATCGGCCCGTCGCAACGCCTCGCGCACGCCCAGCCCGCCGGTATCGACCTCCCGCATCTCGCCCGTTTCTGCCCGAACCAGGAGGGTTTTTCCGGCAGGCACCGGCGCGCGCAGCCCCAGCCACAGACCACCCTCCCACCAAGCACCCTCCACGTTCAAGCCACGTCCTTCCTTTGTTTCCTCCATCGCCGCCGTACAAAGGGCACAACCTGCCCAGGACAGCGGCACCGGTCCCTTGCCCAGCTCCACCACCTGCCGCCGTGCCGGATCTTCCTTGCCGCTCTTCTTGCGGCTGTGGGAGCCCACAACAAAAAGGCGATCCGCGTGAAGGGCCAGGGCCTCGATGTCCTTCACCGGTGGATCCACCCGCAGAGTGCCCGCAGGCCGAAAGCTGCGATCGAAGAGGAAGAGGCGATCACTCACCTCGTTGTCCGCCACCACCCACTGGTCTTGACGCCACAAGAGCGCAGAGGCCTCGCAGACGCCCGAAAGTACATTATCGGCCGCAGCGGCTTGGGGCGGCTGCGGCGCAGCGGGTGCCTCCGCCTGCGCGGGCGCCGGCGGCAACGCGGCCGGCACCGAGCCCTTGCAGGCGAGGAGGAAGAGGAGCACGGTGCTCAGAGCTTGAGCAGCTTGAACGCGTGGGTCCACTGCCCGCGCAGCATGCCCGGCGCACACCAGAGCTGGCAGAGCGCCTCCACCGGGCCGGACGACTCCACCTTGCCCACATCTTCGGCGTCCCAGCCGAAGTCATCCAGGATCGCCGTCGTGGCCGCCTTGGCGCCCGCGTCGTTGCCACAGATGAACATGGTCGGACGCCCGCCCGGGAAGGAGGGGTTGATCATAAAGGAGTTGCCGACGGAGTTGAAGGCCTTCACAAAGTGCGCCCCGGGGGCCAGCTTCTGGAGGCGCTCCATCAAGGACTCCCCCGGGCCGGTGAAGTACTGGAGCACGCCATTTCGAGGCGGAAGATCGGCGATGGGGTTGGTGGCATCGAGCACAATCTTTCCATTCAGCGCCGACGCCAGGCCACCCACCACCGCCTCCGAAGCCATACCTTTGACGGCCAGCACGACCACCGAAGCGGCCGCCACCGCAGCCTCCACAGACACCGCCGCAATTCCCGACTTCGCAGAAAAATCCGCCAACTTCGCTACATCACGGCTGCAAATCTGCACCGGATAGCCGTGCTTCTGGAAGCCGGCCGCCAGCACCTGCGCCACCTGACCCGACCCAATCACCGCCACCGAAGATTTTGCGTTCATGTTTTCGACCTTTCCTTTGAATAAAGTCACGTATCCAGCGAATCAGAACTCGCGATGGAAGGAGAACATGGCACCCCCGGGGATCAGCGTCACGGAGGCCCCGTCGTCCACCAGAACACAGACCGTACCACCGATCAGCAGCAGCCCCGCACCAGCCACGGTCCCATAAAAGAGGTTTCGGCTGGCTTTGTACTGCTTCTCAAAGTAGTTCGCCTTCCCCTGCAGGCTGTCGTCGTCCTGTGCCGCCAATGCCGCTGCCTCGTAGCGCTTGTAGTCCTGCAACGCGGCATCATACAAAAAAATCGAGGTACCACCGCCCGCAACCCCCACACCCAGCATCCCGATCCCGGCCCAGAATTGAGGAGGTTTGGACTTCTTCTCCTTGTCCCCGGGCTCATCCAGATCGGAGGGCACATCGTCCTCCGCATCGCCCACGGGGTTGCCCTCTTCGTCCAGCGCGATCACGTCCAGTTGCATGTCGTTGGGATCGTCGTCGGGAGAGGGTTCATCGACCAGCGCAGGATCCTCTTCGCTGCCACGATCGTCGGATTTGCGGCGCTCTTCCTCCCGACGAGCCTCCTCGCGACGCTCCTCTTCCCGGCGCTCCGCTTCCCGACGCTCAGACTCTCGACGGCTTGACTCTTCGCGAGCTGCTTCTTCCTCCTCTTCCCGACGCGCCTCCTCCGCAAGACGCTCCTCCTCTGCCGCGGTGTCCCCTGCGGTGTCCTCTGCGGCGGGCTCCTCGGCACTGTCCCCGGGCTCTCCGGCCGGGGCCGCAGCCACACCGGGCGGACGGGCACCGGACGCATAGGCGCGAGCTCCCACTTCCGCCGCCTTCTCCGAGGTTTTTCCTTGCGGAACCACCGAAGAGGGCTTGCTGCTGCCGGTGGAAGACAGCTTGATCTGGTAGGTCAGGGTCTCGTTGGGCCCCACCATCACCGCCTGCAGAGCCTCCTGGTAGCCATTTTCGCGCGCGCTCAGCAGGTGGACGCCTTCGATCACCCCCTCCAGGGTAACCGAGCCGGAACCACGCATTTTCCCGTCCAGATAGATGTCCGCTGTCTTCGGCGAGCCGCTGACCACCAAAGTCCCCTGGCCCAGCGTGCGCAGGTTGATGGGCATGGTCACGGTTTCGGGGCTATCAACGGTCACCAGACCTTTGAAGGGCGAAAATCCATCGGACTCCACACGAAGGGAGTGCGTACCACACTCCACCTCAAAGGCCACCCCGGAGGTGGCCGGCAGAGGGTCACCGTTCAAAAACACCACCGACTCGGCGGGCGTCATGTTCAGAAGCAACGAGCCTTTTTGCTCGACGATGGCCACATTGACCTTGCTGACCTTGCCCTCGGTCAGCGTCACCTCGGTCTCGCCGCTGCCGCAGCCGTCCCCGACCATGACGGTCACCCGGCCGGGCGTCAAGTTGGTGATCGTGGCCGGCGTCCGTTCGCCCGTATCCGACCCATTGATAAAGATAGGTGCACCCTCCACATTGGAGGAAACCTGCAATTCCTGGGCCATCGCCATCGACCAGAGCAACAACACGGACACCTCGGGTAGCGCGCGCAGAGCCAGGGCCCCTAACCCGTCGGAGGCACGCACTTCCAGAGAATTTCATGGCCTATCGGCCGATTCTTTGCGTCCTTCTGTGTAAAAAGATGCGCGGCCGCCAATTCTGAGCCATCATACGGCGCGGGGGTTCGATGCTCTCCTTTCTTGGTGGAAAAAAGACCCTGACCGACCAGCTCCTGGCCGGGAGCTTCAAGGATGCGGCAGAGCGCGACGGACTGCTGAAGCAGCTCCGGGAGTCGGGCCTTCGCCCGCCAGATCTGCTGCCGCTGATCGGCCACAGCGACACAGGCGTGCGCCAGATCGCCGCGGAGCTGTTCCTTGCGCGTGCCGACGAACGCTCAGCATTACTGTTGGTCGAAGGGACAGCCGATAAACACCCACAAGTGCGTGGGGTCGCTTTGCGCCTGTTCAACCGGCATCCAGACGACGCCATTCGGCGCACCCTGGATGGTCTGGTGGCGGACAAGGACCACAACCGCCAGCGCCTGGGTTGGGAGTATGCGCTGAATGTGTCCGGCAACCTGCGGCTTATTTTTTTGGAGCGGGTACTAAAGGATGGCCCCGCAGGATTGCGGGCGACCGCCCTCCAAAAGCTGCTGCAAGATCGCGACCCCGCCGTCATGGTGGGCCAGCTCCTGGAGGCCGCACGAAGTTCCGATCCACGGCTGAATAGTACCGCGATGGAGGCGCTGGTACAGGTCCCGGACCCCCGCGTGCTGGACCTGATGTTGGACCGCTTTTCCACCGGAGATGCAGCGGCCCGCGATCGCGCCACGCTCTACCTGCGCGCCGCCGCCAAGCGCGACCCAGCGGGAATGCGGAAGAAAATGCTCGATCTTCTCGCAGCGGGGGAGGACGCCACACGTCGGCAGGGCATGGAGATCCTCTTTGAGACCGGCTCCATCAATGTGGTGCTGATGGAGGTGTTGCATTTTTGTAAGGACATGATGGGCTGGCTCAGGACGCGCATCCTGGAGACCCTGCGGACCTTCGGGGATCCGGTGATGATGGCGGCCGTGGAGCTGCTGCAGCACCGGGAGGAGGAAGTGCGCACTGCGGCCCTGGTTTTATGTGAGAATTTCAAAGATGGGCGCCTCGTGGAGCCGGTGGGGCAGCTCCTGGCCGAGCCAGACTGGTGGCTGCGGATCTCGGCCTGCGACACGCTGGGCCGCCTGGGGGACGAGCGTGGGGTGCCCTATCTGGTGAAAGCCCTGGAAGATCCAGATACGCGCTGGGCGGCCATCGACGGACTGGCCCAGCTCGCCTCGCCGCAGGCCCTGCGCCCGCTGGCGGGCCTGCTGCGCGATCCCCGGCAGGAGGTACGGATGGAGGTGGTGCGGGCCTTTTCCCGCTTCTCCGATCCCCGCCTGCTACCCCTGCTCCAGGCAGTCAAAGAGAAGGATCCATCCACAGAAGTGCGCACCCGCGCCGCCGAGGTCCACCGGGACCTGGCCACGAGGCTGAACCAGGCCGTCGGCGAGACCGACCGGGGCACCTCGGCCGCCAACTTCAAAAATCTGAGCCGACCCATCGACCGGCTGCTGGCCATGATCCGCGATGAAGGGGCCAGCGACCTGCACCTGACCGTCGATGAGCCCCCGATGATCCGGGTTTTTGGCCAGATCAAGCGCCGCGACGATCTGCCCGTCTGGTCCGCCGACGAGGTTCGCGAGGCGGTGCTCTCGATCCTGGAGGAGCGTCAGCGCAAAATCTTCTTGGAATATGGAGAGTTGGACTTCTGCCACGCGGTGCCCGAAGTGGGACGCTATCGCGCCAACGCCTTTGTGCAGCGGAAGGGCACCTGCGTCACCTTCCGGGTGATCCCCAATGTCCCTCCCACTTTTGCCGATCTGCGCATCCCCGGACAGCTCACGGAGCTGCTGGACTACCACCAGGGCATGATTGTGATCAGTGGACCCGCCGGCTGCGGAAAAAGCACCACCCTGGCCGCGATCGTAAACCTGATCAACGAAACCAAGGCCGATCATGTGATCACCCTGGAAGACCCCATTGAGTTTGTACATCCCGTGAAATCCGCGCTGCTGAACCAGCGCGAGGTGGGGCGGCACACCCAGTCCTTCGCCCGCGCGCTGCGTGCGGCGCTCCGCGAAGATCCCGACGTGATCGTGGTCGGAGAGATGCGCGACGTGGAAACCGTGCGGTTGGCCATGACCGCCGCGGAGACCGGCCACCTGGTCGTGGGGACCCTTCATACCACTGGTGCGGTTGCGACGGTTGACCGCCTGATCAAGTCCTTTCCACCCGATGAACAGGCACAGGTGCGGATGGCGCTGTCCGAGTCGTTGAAGTATGTCGTGAGCCAGCAGTTGATTCCGCGTCGCGATGGAAAGGGGCGGGTCGCCGCCTTTGAAGTCCTGAAAGGCACCTTTTCGATCGGCAACCTGATCCGGGACGAAAAGGTCTTCCAGATCCCTTCGATGATGCAGATCGGGCGGCGCTTCGGCATGCAGACCCGGGACATGGCGCTGACCGATCTGGTGGAAGCCGGGCTGGTGGCTCCCGAGACCGCTTGGGCGCGGGCGGACAAGCCTGCCAACTTTGAAGCCCTGTGCGATCCAGCGTTCATCCGTGAGAAGAACGCGGCCAACCAGGCTACCTGATACGACGTGACTCGGATCAGAGTCACGCCCTTTTTTCGCTGGGGCACCGGATGTTGTTGAGGAAGCGCGATGCCCGGAGCCTGAAGCGGTGGCGGGAGGCCTTGCTCAGGGGCGAGCAGGTCGAGGCCGAGGCGGCCCTGTTCGGGAAGGAAGCCGCACCGTGGGCGCCGCTGGTGGATGTTCTGGACGGAGCACCGACCTTCGCAGAGGCGCCTCCGGGGGGAGCCGTAACCGTGGTGATCCCGGCGCTGCGGGTGCCCATCGGGGTGGAGGCATGGCTGCGGGATCCCGCCGTTTCACAGCTTCTCATCCTCGCCAACGGCACCTTTCCCGTGTGGAGCCACCCGGACCCGCGGGTGCGCGTGCAGCGGGTTGCCTGGGAGGGGCATGGCCGAACCCGGCAACACTCAATTACACAAGTAACTACAGAATTTGTGCTCTTTTCGGTCGAGGATGCGCTGCCGCGTGGCACCCCAGCGGGTTGGCTGCGGGAGGGACTCGGCGATTTTGCGGCGGTGTCGGGACGCCAGCTCCCCTGGCCGGACAGCGACGCAGAGAGCTGTCGTCGTTTATGGGCCTGGACACCACCAGGAGAGGCCCCACAGCCCGCCCTCCCCCATCCGGTGGGCGGCCAACGCCACGATCACGTCCTGGCGCTCTACCGCACGGAGAGCCTGCGGCGGCGACCGCTGCCGGATGTGCCGATTGGCGAGGACTGGCACTGGGCGCGGCAGGCGACGGTGGGCTACTGCCCCCGTGCGCAGGTGGTCCATGCCCATCCGCGCGAATTCTGGCCCTTGTACCTGCGCACTCGGGACACCCACCGGGAGTTCTGCAAAGCGGGTTTCCCCCCCACGGTGCCCGACTTCCCCAGCTTTCTGGCAGGAATTCCGGGCAACTTGGGGAGCGACTGGCGGGGGGGACTGGGGGAGCTCTTGGGGCAGTGGGTGGCGGGGCAGCAATGGGCAACCGGGCGCAGACTTTAGCGCTCCCCAAGGCGCCGCACCGCGGCCACCGCATCCCGCTCCCGCTCCTCCCACCCTCCTTTCAGCACCACAAAATCCTCTCCCCGTTCCTGTAAAATCTCCTGAAAACGCCCCTGCATCCAATCCCGAATCCCCTCCCCGTCGCGCAGACCGTCCTGAACGAAGGGCACATCGGCGGCACACAGCAGGTACAAGCGCCTGAAACGCGACTCAGGAGGCTTCCAGGCGGATAGTTCGGGAACTGGCTGCCCCAGGTAACGCTCCGCCCACACAGCGGTGGCCAGAGCGTCCGTATCGCAGAACAGCAGGGGGGCACGCCCCGCCGCCGCCTCCTCCCACTCGCACTGCGCCGCCGCGATCTCTACAAAATCCGCCTTCTTCCAAACCAAGGCTTCCAGAGCCGCCAAGGGGTCCGCCTCCCCCTCCACCCGCGCCGCACACCACTGGCGCCCGAACTCCGGCACCCACGTCGCCCCCTGCTCCGCAAAGCGCTCCGACAAACGCTGCGCCAAGGTGGTCTTTCCGGTGGACTCCGGCCCAACGATCACCACCCGCCGACAGAACCAACGTCGCGCCGGCGGACGCAAATAATCCCAGTACTTTTCATAATTTTCCCGTACACCCGTCCCCGAAACCGGCACACGGAGGCGGGGCGGGTCGACGGATACATGGCGTGCGCCCAGAGCCCCCGCAAACTCTTCCCCATAGGCTTCCGAGGTGTAGACCCGATCCACGGGCCCGACCCGCGCCAGGCATGCCCGTGCCCACGCAAAGGAGTCTGCACCCCACTGATCCTCGATACGGTGCAGGTGGATGGTGGGGTGTGCCTCGGCCAACCACGCCCAACGCAACTGCCACGGCAGGTATTCCCGCGGATGATCCCCGATCACCACGTGCAGGTCGTCCACCTCGGCCAACGCCACGCTGATCAGGTGGTGATGACCTGCGTGCGGCGGGTAGAACTTGCCCACAATCAAGCCACGCAGGCGGCTTTCCATTCTCTCCATCCTCGGAAACACATCAGCAAGAACACCGCATATACGACACTGGTCAGGTGCAGGTCCTTGTACCAGTACAGGCCAATGTAAAATACGTCAGCCAGAATCCAGAACAGCCAGCTCTCCAAATACTTCCGGCTCTGCAGCCAGGTCGCTGCCAAGCTCAGGGCGGTGGTCCAGCCATCCAATCCGGGCACGGTCGAATCTGTAAAAACAGAAAGTATCTTTTCGAGGCCGAGCGTAGCGAGTACAACAAAAAAAGCCGCTGCCCCCAGGTGGAGGCCAGACGCGCGGCTCACCCGCAGCTCGGTGCGGGCCTGGCCCCCGTACAGCCACATCCACCAGCCATACAGGGCGATGACCACATAGACCACCTGCAAGAGCGCATCCGCATACAGGCCACCCTGCCAAAAAAGGACGAGGTAGAACGCGTTATTCAGGATGCCGACCGGCCATGAGGCTACCTGCTGACGCACCACCAACCACACGCAGAGCAGCCCCGCTCCGTTCCCCAACCAGTCGATCCAGCTCAGGGCGTCAACCGGCGCTACGCAAGCATCGAAGGAGATCTTCCTCGTCTCCCTCAACCCCGAAGTCTTCTTGAAGCATCTTCAGGAGATCGTCTTCGCAGCAGGACTGAGAGCCCAACGGTGCCGAAAGGTCCTGCTCGGCCGAAGCGGGCTCCCAACGAGTCGCTTTCTTCTTCTCTTTTTTGAGCCAGGGGAAGCTCTGCGACAAGGTTCGAATCTGGGCGACCCCCAGCCCCACGCCGCGCTCGTCGCTTTCCACCACCAATGGCGTATCGCCCATCAGAAAGGCATGAACTCCTCGGCGTTCATCCACCGGAAATTCCTGCATCCAACAACCACAGTGGGTGTCCACCACACAGCGCACCACAGCACCGGCGGGCAGTTGACAGGGCCCAGAAAGCTCCGCAATCAAGGCGTTTTTCCCATCCGGCGGGGCCACCATCGCAGGGCCCAACGGCTTTCCATCTTCCGAAACCAGCCCAATGGTCATGGCCGTAGGAGCAAAATCCAGCTCCACCTTGACCCGCCAGCGGTTCTCGTGTCGTCCCAGGAAGTGAAAGTCGATGCGGCCCACGGTACCCTCACCCCCTCTCTACACACGGCAGGCGGCACGTCCAGCCCGAACCGCCGCACTGAGCTGTTCCAGAGAGGCCGGAATGGGGGCCAACCCATCAAGCTGTATGCTGGCATACACGCTGGAGGGCTGAACAAATTGCTCGTGCATCGGCCGGACGGTCGCCTCGTACTGGTCCAGCACGTTCTCCATCGTGCGACCGCGCCGGACGGTGTCTCGGCGAAGCCGACGGATCAGGCGGATATCCGCGGGCGCCTCCACCCAGACACAGAGGTCGAAAGCAGCGCGGAGGGCTGGATCCTGAAGCACCAAAATGCCCTCCACCACCACCAGCTCGCGCGGCGCGAGGTGCTCGATCTCGTTACTGCGTCGGTGCGAGTTGAAGTGATAAACGGGAAGATCAACTCCTTTGCCCTGCTGAAGATCCAGGACATGTTGACACAGCAAGGGTGTGTCCAGGGCGCTGGGGTGGTCATAGTTGAAGGAGCTGGGGTCGGGGATGTCCTTGTAGTAGCGGTCGTGGCCCACCAGAGCAGCATTCTCCATTTGTGCAAAGGCTTCTGCAATGGTCGTTTTTCCCGACGCCGTACCACCCGCAATCCCGACAACGTAGGCTCTCATTCGTACTCCCAACCGGCCATTTATCACGCCGTTTTCCGCCTGACGCCCGGGCTCTGCTATACTCAAAACCATGTGGTTCCTTCTGCTGGCCTGCTCGGAATATGATGCGGTTTCTGATCCCAAAGATCCGCCTGCGGGGGAGGAGGAAGAGGCGCTGCTTCCTTCTGTTTTGGTGAGTCCTGACACCGTGCAGCTTGGCGTCACCTGTGGCGAGGGCAGCAGCACCCTGACCGTCGAGAGCGTCGGTGAGGCGGCCCTCACGGTCGAGAATCTGCGCTTTGAAGGTGCATGGTCCGCCGATATCAGCGCGCTGCCGCTGCGGCTGGATCCCGGCCAGAGCTGGACGGTTCAGGTGACGGGCTCCGGCGAGGGCACAGCCCGCATCAAGACCGACGACCCCGACAATCCGCTGGTGGAAGTTCCTCTCTCCAGCACCACCAACACCGCACCCGTCCTGACGGTACTGACCCCCACCTCGGGCGACATTCTCAGCAACAGCTCTACCGATTTTACCGCTTCTATCACCGATGATTTGGATCCACCCGAAACCGTGGCCCTGATCTGGGCCTCGGATGTGGACGGACTGCTCGGCAACGACCCGGCCGGAAGTGATGGCGTCGCGCACTACCTCTGGGACCCGTCGGTACGAAGCGCCGGGAACCACACCACCACTCTGACCGCCACCGATTCCTGCGGGGCCCAGACCAGCACCCAGGTGGTTTTTTGCCAGGACCAAGGCTATTCCGCAGACAACCTTGATCTGGCCACCTGGCATTTCGAGGGAAGTGCCCATTGGGACAGCTTCAACTCCTGGGTAGAGCTGACCCCCAACGCCGGGGATCAGAGTGGCACCGCCTTCCAGACGGCCTCCACCGTGCCTGCCAACAACGTGGTCATCTCCTTCTCATTTTTTGTAAGTGGCGGAAGTGGGGCGGATGGGATCTCGCTGACCGCACTGGACAGCAGCCGGATGACCGGTTTTGTGGGCACAGCCGGAGGAGGCATCGGCTACCAGGGCCTGCCTGGCTGGAGTATCGAGGTGGATACCTGGTACAACGGCGAGCTGAACGACCCCACCACCGAGGACCACGTCTCGATCCATTTTGATGGTGCAGCCGCCAACGTCCGCGCCTGGGCCGCCCTTCCCGACATGGAGGATGGTGCCTGGCACGAGATGGTGGTGGAGGTGGTGGCACCCAATGTAAAGGTCAGCATCGATGGTGTCACATACCTGGACCAGGCCGTACCCGGCAACTACAACTTTCCGGCCTATGTTGGCTTCACCGCCGCCACCGGAGGTTCCACCAACTACCACCTGATCGATGCGCTGACTGTGACGGAGTATGTCTGCGGGGGCTGAAGCGACCTCCGCAGGATAGAAGCCCCCCATGAAGCGCTTCTTCAACACCACCGGCCCCTGCAACCCGCAGGAGCACTACATGCTGCCCGCCGAAGAGCGCCTGCCCGCCCTGCTGCCCTATGTCGAACAACGACAGTATTTTGTTGTCTACGCTGCGCGGCAGACGGGGAAAACCACCGCGATGCGTTCTTTTGCCGAGCGCCTGCGCGGTCTGGGCTATGCAGCGGTGTGGGCCACGCTGGAGGATGGGCAGGGTGTGACCGAGACCGCCGAGGCGGAGCCGATCTGGCTCACCGCGCTGGAGCGGGGTGGCGGCGTGTTGGAAGAAGGGGCCCCCAACGTCACCGATTTTCTGGGCAGACCGGCGGGTACCCGCCTGGGAGCCTACCTGCACGCCTGGTCCGAGCGGGTGGCCCCCAAGCCGCTGGTACTGCTCTTGGACGAGGCCGACACCGTCAGCGGCCCCGCCCTGGTCAACCTACTCCGCCAGCTCCGCGCCGGCTTCACCGACCGCAGCACCCGCAAATTCCCTGACTCCATCGCCCTGATCGGCATGCGTGACCTGCGCGACTATCTCACCCGCGCCAAAGATGGCATCCCTGTCAACCCCGGCAGCCCCTTCAACATCAAAAGTGCCTCCCTCACCCTCCGCAATTTCACCGAAGCCGAGGTGGCCTCCCTCTACCAGCAACATACCGACACCACCGGCCAGGTTTTTGAA
>JBEIQS010000018.1:0-50897 GCA_040376425.1 Alphaproteobacteria bacterium
CCCGCGCCCGCGCCCGCAAAAGCCCCGGCTCCTGCCCCCGCGACGGCCCCCGCGCCGGTCCCGGCGCCCGCGCCTGCCCCTGAGCCCGCCCCGGCTCCCGCGCCTGTGGCCGCGAACGGAAAAATCCTGGTCACAGGGGAAGTCAGCAGCGCCAAAGTGGTGGGTGCTGCAGGCAGTTTTCCGCCTGGCAATGTGCCACCCGGCCTGTACACGGTCTCCATCACGTTGACCGACGGCACCCAGACCGCAGTACGAAATGTTGTGGTAGATGCTGGTGGAAGCGTGAGCATCACCTGCAAGGTAGCCTTCGGCGGCTGCAAAAAGCAGTAGGGAAGGCCCCTGGTGTGCCGGGTGTATTCCCGGCAGGTCGCCCCTCCGGATTGCCGGAGGTGGCCCGTCCGGCCTGCAAAATGGTGCGGAATGTGGTAGAACCCAACCCCGACCCTTGAGGTATCCATGCGTGTTGTTCACCTGTTGACGATTCCCCTTTTCGCTGCCCTGATGTTGCTTCTCTCGCCCGCCCAGGCCCAACAGGCGGCCTATGTGCTGAAGATCGCGTCGGTGGCGCCGGATGGTTCTCCCTGGGCCGAGGGGCTCAAGGAGTTCAAGGGTCAGGCAGAGAAGTTGGCGGGCGGGAAGTTGCAGGTGAAGCTGTTCATCGGCGGCGTCCTCGGCGATGAAAACGAGACCGTGTTGCAGACGCAGCGTGGTCAGATCCAAGGTGTAGGCGCTTCCACGGGTGCGCTGGCCTCGCTGGTGCCGGACCTGTCGGTCATGGAGCTGCCCTACCTCTTCAACAGCGCCAAGGAGGCCGATCACGTCCTCGACAATGTGGTGTTCAAGAGCTCTGAGGCGGCCTTCCAGAGCAAGGGCTTGGTTCTTGGCTTCTGGAGCGAAAACGGCTTCCGCTGCTTCGGCAGCTCCTTTGGGGCCATCAAGACCCCGGCCGACATGAAGGGCCGGAAAATGCGCAGCCAGGAAAACCCCGTCCACATCGAGATGTACAAGGCCTTTGGGGCCACCCCGGTGCCCATCCCCACCACGGAGGTGCTCACCTCCCTGCAGACCGGGGTTGTGGAAGGCTACGACAACACGCCCCTGTTCGCATTTGCCGCGCAGTGGACCAGCGGTACCAAATACTTCAGCGTGACCCGGCATATGTACCAGCCGGCCGCCATCGTCTACAACAAGACGTGGTTTGACAACTTGCCGGCCGACGTCAAGTCTGCCCTGCTTTCGGCGCGGGTGCTGCAACCCGGTCAGGACGTTCCGTTGACGCAGAAGCTGCGTAATGAGATTCGTGCGATGGATCCCATTCTTCTGGAAAACCTGAAGACGATGAAGATCCAGGTCTACCAGCCCACCGCCAGTGATCTGGCGGCCTTCCAGGGCCCCGCGAAGGTGGCGCGCGACACCTACATGTCCACCAAGGCCTCGTCCGGAGAGAAGGCGATGTACGCCCAGATCGACGCGGGCCTCAAAGCGTACCGCAGCAGCCGCTGATGTTGTCCTCCTTCGACGCACTTTTGTACCGCATCGAGAAGGTGGCCGTTTGGGTCATCCTTCTTGGAATGGGTTTGGTCATGTTCCTTGCTGTCTCTCACCGGGCAGCAGGTGCGATGTCCAACGCCCACTCGGCGCCACCATTTTTGTTGGATCTGGTGGGCGAGTCCGGCTGGCCCTGGCTGGCCCCCGTCCTGGTGGCCGCGGTGCTCTCGGGGGTTTGCGGGGCCGCGCTGGCCACCCGGGGGAGCAAGAATGTGTTGGTGGGTGGGATTGCTCTGGGCATTGGTATTACTGCGCTGGCCAAGCTGTTCGGCGTTGTGATGCCCAACGGCATCGTGCAGGCGCAGCCGATGGCGCTCTCGCTGTTGTTGTGGCTCTCGCTCTTGGGCGCCTCGTTGGCCGCGCATGATCGCCGCCACCTTTCGCTGGACGTGGGCAGCAAAATCTGGCCAGAGGCCATGCGCCCGAAGGTGGCAGCGGTCGGCCACTTCGTCTCGGCGATTTTCTGTGTGGTGCTGCTGGTGTTGGCCCTGCGTTCGGTAATGGACCACTTTCACACCTGGTCGACCAGCGAGGGGGCGGCCGGGGTGATCTCGGGTACGGCAATCCCCAAGTGGTTTGCCTCCGCGGCCATTCCCTATGGCACCTTTGCACTGGCCTTCCGCTTCTTCCTGGAAGCATGGCGCACCTGGAGAGGGGAGCTGAAGGAAGACGGCGACGACACCCTGCGTCAGCTTGGCATTCAGACGGAGGAAGGATCATGAGCGGCCTGCTCTTTCTTGCGGCGCTGGTCGCCCTTCTTGCCCTTGGGCCCCGCCTTTTTGTGGTGGTAGGCGTCTCTACGGCGCTGAGCTTTCTGCTCTTCACCGACTACACCGACGCGGTTATCCAGCTTGATCGCATCGTGACCAAGATGGAGAGTCTGACGACGAAAAACGTCTTTCTCTCCATTCCATTTTTTATCTCCGCGGGCTCGATTATGACCCGGGGGGGCATCGCGAAACGTCTGACCGACTTCGCCGGTGCCTTGGTGGGATGGCTGCCCGGTGGGTTGGCAGTAGCTTCCATCGTTGCCTGCATCGTGTTTGCGGCGATTTCCGGATCTTCCCCGGTCACGCTGGTGGCCGTGGGTGCAGTTATGTATCCTGCACTACTGAAGAATGGCTACCCCTCGCGGTTCTCGGTGGGGTTGATCACCTCGGCCGGAAGCCTCGGCTGCATGATCCCGCCCGCCATCACCATGCTGATCTACTCGATCTGCGTGGACTCCTCAGATGCCAAGGTAAATCCTTCTGATCTTTTCTTTGCGGGTTTGTTGCCGGCGCTGATGATCGCGGGGATGTTGGCGATGTATGCGGTGTGGGTGGGCCTCTCGGTGCCCGGCTCCCGCAAGCCCTTCGACGGTGGAGAGCTGTGGAGAACCTTCAAGGCGGCTTCCTGGTCGCTCACCTTGCCCGCCATCGTGCTGGGGGGGATCTATGGCGGCGTGTTCACCCCCACCGAGGCGGGTGCGGTGGCCTTCGCTGCGGCCCTGCTGATCTCCTGCTCGGTCCATGCGGATGTGCCCTGGTCGAAAGTACCTTCCATCCTGGTGGAAGCGGCCACTCTCATCGGCAGTCTGGTGTTGATTGTGGTGCTGGCCTTCGGCCTGAACGACTTCCTGGCCGAGGTGGAGGCGCCGGAAGTGATCCGCTCCTGGGTGCAGGGTGCAAACCTGACCGCCTTTGAGTTTATGTTGGTAGTGAACATCATCCTGATTGTACTTGGCGCCCTGATGGACAGCATCTCGGCGACGCTGGTGTTCGCGCCCATTCTGGCGCCTGTGGCTATCAACCACTACGGTATTGACCCCATCCATTTTGGTGTGGTTTTTGTCGTAAACATGGAGATCGGCTATATCGCGCCTCCGGTGGCGACCAACCTGTTTGTGGCGTCGGCGATCTTCCGCCAGCCCTTCGGCGAAGTGGCGCGCGCGATCCTGCCTACCCTGGGCATCATCTGTGGTGCTCTGGTGGTGCTGATGTACCTGCCCGTCTTCTCTACCGGACCGTTGAACCTTCGCAATGGCGAGGAAACGCTCTATGAGAGCTTCCCCTGGGATGGTAAGGTGGAAGAGGCGACGCCCGAGGCGGCTCCGTCCACCGAGCCGGGTCGGGTGCTGACCATGCAAGAGATGATGGAGCAGGCGAAGCAGGGTTCGGCCGCGCCTGCCGCGCCTGCCGAGCCGGGTCGGGTGCTGACGATGCAGGAGATGATGGAGCAGGCCAAGAAGAATGCCGCCCAGCAGCAGGAAGCCGGGGCGCCTGCTGAAGCGCCCGCAGCGGAACCGCCCCCGACAGGCCAATAGTAGAAGGTCTTCTTCCGTCTCTCGTTGGACGTGTAATGGCGCACCTGCGACGTGACTCTGAAGTGAGTCACGTCGCGGCGGGGATGGTGCGGTCAGCCCATATGCTCAAAGGCGCCTGCCCCCGCTTTGGGGGGCACGCGCCTTTGGGGATACCGATAATGCAGGGCCTATCTCCACCCTGCCTTTCGGAAGCTCACAGGGGGGTGATGACGCCGGAGGGCCACTCGATGGTGGCGTAGGGCGCGTAGACATCTTCGCCGACGGCGGTGCGGGTGTCGGTCCACACAAGCACGCCGCCCAGGTAGATGTTCACGGTCACGTCGTTGGCGGGCTGGTACACGGAGGCCGGGTAGTCATGGACGTACACCGTGAATACGCCCGATTGGGGCGACTCGATGTTGATGTTCTCCGGGCCCACGCCGGGAATGTCGTCCAGATCCAGGTGCGGGTTGTCGGTCTGGTCGCCGCGTACACCCCAGTCCAGCCCGCCCAGGGTACAATTCCCGTAGTAGCAGTCGGTGTTGGAAACCAAGGAGCCATTCGGTGCGACGAGGTGCAGGTCCTGGTCGTCGCCGGAGTGCTGCCAGAACATCTCGATCCACAGATCGGAGCTGGCTTCGGCGGTCAGGGTTACGTCGCAAGGCTCGGAACGCACGCCCTGCGAGTTGACCACAATCAATTCGGCAACATAGTCGCCGACCACGTCGGGGCTGAAGCCGCGCCGGGTGGCCTGCGACGAGGTACCGGGCATCACCGCCGCCGATCCGTTGGGGATGGAGGTGAAGCTCCAATTGTATTGGGTAATGCTCAAACCTTGCGGGTCGTAGGAGCCGGCTCCGTTGAAGGTCGCGGTGTCGTAGATGGCGGAGACCGGGTTCGGACTGACGGTGCACACGGCGATGGGCTGGCTGGCCGAGGAGGCGTAGAGCGGGACGTCCACAAAGCCGTCCGGATCGTTGCTCTCGATGGTGACCTTGTCCTCGAAGCTGCCAAAGTCGGTCGGTGCGGCCGACACGTCGATGCTGGTCATTTCGCCGGGCTGCAGCACGATGGGCAGCGTGTAGGCGACGCCAAAGGGAAGCAGCGGCTGGCTGATGTTGGAGATTTCAAGCGGTGCGCCGCCCACATTCTCCAACTCGACGATCAGGATTTCGGTGTCGCCGGGGGTGACGTTGCCAAAATCCACCGAGCTGGGGCTGACCACCAGATCGGGGTAGGCCTCCCCGCCCAACAATTCAACGGCAATCACGGCATTCTGGGCATCGTCGCTCTTGACCACTGCCTGGCCCATGTCCGCCTCGGACTCGGGCGAGTAGGTGACCTGTACGTCGAAAGATTTTTCGGGAGCCAGCTCGCGGGTTTTGTCGTTCTGCGAGGTGATAGTGAAGGCGGTGCTGGACTGGATTTCGATCGGCTCCACGTTCAGATAGCCGTCACCGACGTTGGTGACGGTGAAGCTCTGAATACCCTGTTCTCCAGCCGCCAAACCTCCGAATTCCAGCCGAAGGGGGCTGACCTCGATCATGGGGTCGCCGAAGACCGCTTCGTCGTACTTGTTGAGGCTGTAGTCCTGGCATGCAGCAAGAAGAAGCAACGGGAGTACACGACGCATGAACACACCTCAAGAATCAGTCCGGCCAGATCATGGGCCGGGCTGGTCGCATCATACAGCATAAGGGGTGCTTTGCCTACACCCCCGCGCCAAGCTTTCAGCGGGCAGCGGCGACGGTGCAGAGAGGGTTGGCAGAACCAGGGCTTCCGTGGTCTCCGGCTCCGTAGGTAGCCACGGCGAGGCACCAGGCGCTCAAGTCGTCGTTCGCGGTACTGTTGAGCTTGTCATTGGAAAGGCTGTTGCTGTAGCCTTTGCTGTCTGGCCAGGTGGGGCCGTCCAGGTAGTTGACCCGGTCGATCTCCGTGGCACCGGACAGGATGACGATCTCGTCGTCGTCGTTGCCCAGGCTGAAGCCGCTGTAGGTGTAGGTCAGGGTGACGCCGCCGTTGGTGGCCGCGTCGTTGTTCAGCCCGAACACCGCATATGCGCCGGGGGCCAGGTTGATGCCGCTGGAGATGGTGAAGGTGTCAGTACCGTCATCCTTGAAGGTCAGACCCTTCAACCCGACTTCGCGGCTGCCGGCGTTGTAGACTTCAAACCACTCGCCCACTTCGTCGGCCACGACAAAAGTGTTCTTCATGAATTCGGTGATCACCAGCTCGCCCGCCCCGGGAGGGTCCGCGTCGGCATCGCTGTCGGTGTCCGCGTCGGTATCGCTGTCGGTATCACTATCGGTGTCCGAGTCGGTATCGGTGTCCGTGTCGGTGTCCGTGTCCGTGTCGGTGTCCGTATCCGTGTCGGTCTCCGAGTCCACTTTGGACTCGGCGGCGGATTCCGGATCGGTGTCTTTCATGGTCGGGGGACAGGCCACCAGCAGCAGTACAGAGATCATTTCGAGCGCCCTCCAGGCCCGCCGGGGCTATCCTTCCCGGCGGCGGAGTGCAAAAGTCTCTCAGACGGCGGGGTGTCGACTCTGGGCCTGAACCCGGGGGGAGTGCTCCAGGTCCAGCGTGTAGGTGATCATGTCCTTTCCATAGAAGCGGAAGCGGTGTGCTTCTTGGAAGTCCCAACTTTGAAGTTGGCGATTTGCGCCTTCGTTGTCGGCTTCCGTGCTGACTTTGACGCTCCGGCAACCCCGCGACAGGAGCTCGTCAAAGAGCACCTTGTTGACGTGACCGCTGACCCGCTTCCCGCGAAGATCGGCGACAAAGGTGCAAAAGAGGCTCTCGGCCCGCACCTCGGGGGCGCCGGCCTTGCCCATGTACCGGGCCGTTTCAGCCAGGGGACGCAACACCCAGGGGCGGCGCACCAACCCCAAAAGAGCGGCGGGCCCCAGGAAAATCGCCCGTCGCTTCATCAGGTCGTTGTACAGGGCGCCGGTATCCACGGTGCCTGCGATGAAGCCCTTGACCTCCAGATCCTCTACATAGACAAATCCCAGGAAAAAAGGAGAGTCAACCAGGGCTTTGTAGAGCTCCTGAAGGAAGGTCATGCCGAGTTGCGCCCAGAGGCTCTTGCCCATGGCCGCTTGGTGCAGCTCGGCGACCCGGGGGGCATCGCGGAATTGCATAGGGCGGATGCGGCGCATCACCTCGGGATCCACGTCAAAGGGTCGGCTCAAGACGGTTTGCGCTCCTTCTTCAGGGTTTCCAGAAAGGCGGACTGGCTGATAGCCCGATGCTGCGCGGCAAGGAAATTCCCGATCGCGTCTTCAAAGGGGGTTTCGTAGGCCTCCAGCATGAGCCGGCGACTCAGGGCAGCAGCCACAGGTTGGTAGGGACGCAGACGCTGCAGCCAGCTTGCGATTCCCTGCTCCAAACGTTCCTCTACTTGATCGACCAGACCCAGTCGCTCTGCCTCAGCGGCGGACAGGCTCTCGCCGGTCAGGGCCAGCCTGCGGGCGCGGCCCAGCCCGACAAACTTGCCGAGCCGCCAGGTGGACATACCGGGCAGAAAGCCCAGCTTGATCTCCGGTAGGGCGAAGGTTGCATCGGGGGTGCAGATGCGCACATCGAAGGCCATGGCAAGCTGCAGCCCGCCACCGTGGCAAGGACCATCCAGCGCGGCCACCGTGAGCTTTTCCAGGGTTTCAAAGCGGTGAACCAGCTTTTCCCACTTGTTGAAGCCGTGGATGTCCAGCGCCTCCTTGGGGTCGAAGTCGCCAAAATCGATACCTTCCGAGTGGCCACGCAGCAGCAGCAACTGCACGCTGGATTGATCTTCCAGGTGGTCGCACACTTTTTCGAGCTCCCGGATCTGTCGCACGTTGATCCGGGAACGGATCAGCTCCAGAGTTCCGACGTCACCCGCTTCGCTGTAGCGCAAGGTTTCATACATCTGTGCTGTCTAACCTACCAGCGGACCAGCGCGGTCTCGATCTGCGAGCCGGGCCCCATGGTCATCATGATGCCGTAGTCTCCACGACGCACGCGCCCCTCTTCCATCAGCCTTCGGTAGCTGAAGAGGAAGGATCCCGACGACAGGTTGCCATAGTCCCGCAAAATGGAGTGTGTGTGTCGGACATCCCAGTCGGTGATGCCCAGGTTGTACTTGATAGCGTCCACGACCTTTTTCCCGCCGGAATGCACGATCCAGTGAGAGATATTGCGCTTTTTCAGCCCGAAACGGGCGAGCAGGCGGCCCACCGGTCGGGGAGCGTTGGCGCCCACCACATAGGGGATGTCCCGATCGAGGAAGAAACTATATTTTCCGTGCTCGTCGTCCCAGTCAAAGCGCATGGCCCCGATAGCCTCCGGGATCATCTGGCTTTCAAAGCCCAATACTTTGGGGGCGAACATGGGCTCGTCTTTTTCTTCCGCGCGCACCAGCAGGGCGGCGGCGCCGTCCCCGAACAGGCTGTTCACGATGGCCGTGCGCATGGTGCCGTCAAAAACATAGGCGGCCGAGCAGACTTCTACGCAGGCCAGCAGCGCGTTTTTGCCGGGGTTGGCCATCGCCCAGGAGCTGACCACGTTCAAGCCGTTCAGCCCGGCATTACAACCCATTCCCACCACGTCCACACGCGCACATTCCGGGCGTAGTCCCACACTTTTGATGAGGATCGCGGTGAGCCCCGGGGTGAGCCAGCCGGTCGAGGTGAGACAGCAGATGAAGTCGATATTTTCAGGCTTTAGGGAAGCTTTTTCCAGACAGGCGCGGATTGCCGCGCCACCGATCTCGATGGCTCCGGCCCGATGTTTTTGAAGGAGCTGCCCCTGCGTTTCCTGCGGGGTGCCGTCCGGGCCCGCTTCCGGCAGGTACAGGTGCCGGGTTCGGATGTGAGATGACGTGAACAGGCTCCGAATTCGGGGATCTTCCACCCGAAAACGTTGCAGCAGCTCCTCTTGCGGGTAGCGCCCCGGAGGGTTTGCGGTGCCGAGTGCGATCAGCCGGGGGCGGGTATCCAGCATGTGTCCAGCGTAGCCCACTGGTGACGGTTGCGCCCCTGCCTCCTTGCTTCTGGTAGCCCGGCTCGCGGCTTGCGGAACGTAGCACTCTTGGGCATAGTAGCGCCGGGAGACTGCATGCGCACCTGGATCATCCTTGGCCTTCTCGCTGGTTGTACGGACGGAACCGGAAAGGAAAGTGGCGGTGCCGGCGATCGGGATCGGGACGGCTTCGCTGCCGACGACTGTGACGACGGCAACCCCGACGTAAACCCCGGCGCGGTGGAGCTGTACTACGACGGTGTGGATTCGAATTGCGACGGTCTCTCCGATTTTGATCAGGATCAGGATGGCGAAGACAGCCAGGACTACGGTGGGCCGGACTGCGACGACACCGATGCGAGCGTGAACACCTCTGCCGAGGAGATTCCCGACGACAAGGACAACAACTGTGATGGTTCGACGGGCAGTGTTACGGTGGCCCTCACCGAGGTGTTGACCGACCCGGAGGCGGTGGACGACAGCCTCGGAAAGTGGATCGAGCTGTACAATTATGGCGACTCTGCTGTAGATCTGGCGGGTTGGTATCTGGAAAATGCGAGGTTTGAGCAGGCTTATCTGGATGGTCTGACCATCGAGGCGGGGGAGCGTCGGGTGCTGGGCGCTTCGAGCGACTCATCCATCAACGGGGGGGCTCCCGTGAGCTGGACCTGGACGGCCCCATTCGACATCTATGCGCTGGATAGCCTCAGCCTGAAGTCGCCTGGCGGCACAGTGGCCTTCAGCCTGGACTGGCGGGTTCCCGGCTATGCCTCAGCACCGGGCACCGCCCTGGCGCTTTCGGGGGACCACGACCCGGCGGCCCAGTCAGAGCCGGGCGACTGGTGTTTGGCGACCTCCCCCTATGGCTCCGGCGACCTTGGCTCGCCAGGGGTGGCCAATGAGGTCTGCTCCGGCTCCGATCCCGACGGGGATGGCTACTCGGTGGACGATGGGGACTGCGACGAGTCCCGCCCCAATGCCTACCCGGGTGCTCCGGAGCTGGCCAACGGCTTGGACGACGACTGCGACGGGGTGATCGACAACATCGCGATTGCGGACTTGGCAACTCTGTACTGGACGGGCAATCCCGGCGAGCACCTGGGAACCAGTGTGGGCTTAGGAGATGTACGCGGGGATACACTTGCAGAGGTGATGATGGGATCGGAGTGGTCCAATGGAGAGCGGGGCGCGGTGCGCGGCGTGATCCTGACGGCCGGCCTGTGGACCGATACGGACTTTGTGTCGATGGTGGGCAACAACGCCGGCGAGCGGGCGGGTGGTCTCAGTCCTGAAGCGGGCGATCAAGACGGGGATGGGATCGTGGATCTGGTGGTGGCTGGTGTGGACCCTACGGGCACCCGAACCACCGTGGTGCTCACCATGGTCCCGGGGGGAAGCTTCCTGGCGGGCGAGAAGACGATGGGCTCGGGTGTGATCAACCTGATGGGAGCGAGCGGCAGCGGCAGCGGTCACGTGTACTCCGCTTTGGACCTGGACGGCGACGGTTTGGACGACATCCTCTACGGGGACCCCACCTCGTCCACCCCCACCTTTCAGGCGGGAAAAGTATCGTTGATCTACACCGCTGATGTGCAGGGGCCATCGATCAACGGCGCTTCCTTTGCCTCGGAGATCATTGGCACCTATGGCAAAGAATATGTGGGTATGGGTCTTGGCGGTGGGGATGTGAATGGCGACGGCTACGACGACGCCTTCGTGGGCGCACCGGGAGAGGAGCCGGATCCGGACTACGTGGACTCTGGTTCCTGGACCATCTATGCCGGTGGGGCTGCACCCGCCGACGGCAACCTGGGGGTAGGGGCCCTTGCCCGCATCACCGTCGCGGAGGATCGCACCGGTCTGGGCTGGGGCGCGCCCACCCTTGCCGACCTGGACGGGGATGGCACGCAGGATCTGGCCTTCGGTGGCTATGGATCGGATCGGGTTTGGGTCTATCTGAACCCCAGCTTCACCGGAGGAAACACCTACGACGCGAGCAGCAGCGCCTCCTTCGTCCTCACCGGCACGGGGAATTTCGGCTTTGCACTCAGCGCCGGGGACTTCAACAAGGACGGTGTGGACGATCTGATGGTGGGAGCGCCCGCGGTGGACAGCGCGATCCCGGCGCCGGACTGGGAGCTGCTGCCCGGCACCGCCCCCGGGGCCGCCTACCTGTTCCGCGGCCCGTTGGCGGCCGCCGATCAGTCCGCGGCCGGCGCGACAATCACCGGAAGCCAGGGGGACCTGTTCGGGGCGGCGATGTCGGCCACCGACAAGGTGACCAGTGATGACTTTGCAGATGTGCTGATTGGAGCACCGAATGCCGGGAGTGGGGGAGAGGGGGCAGTCTATCTGTACAGCGGGAGCCCCACGAACTGAATAGACAGCGCGCATGCACCCGATCCTTTTTGAGATTCCCACCTCCTTCGGAAAGTTGCCCTTTCCGGTCTACGGGCTGATGCTCACGCTGGGGGTGCTGGCGGCATCGCTGATTGGCCACTACCGATCCAGTCGGATCGGTCTTAATCCAGATCGAATGGCGGTGATCTATCTGATCTGCGTTACGTCGGGCGTGGCGGGCGCGCGGCTGCTCCACTTTATGATGGCGTCGGACTCGGCCGAATTCTGGAGCAACCCGCTGGTCTATTTTAATCCCGGCAAAGGCGGGTTGGCGGTCTACGGAGGCTTGATCGCAGGTTTTTTCGCGGTGATGGCCTATTGTCGCCGCAAGGGCATGTCTTTCTGGAAGGTGGCCGACGTGATGGGGCCTGCGGTCATCGTGGGGTTGGCTTTTGGGCGTATCGGCTGCTTTTTTGCCGGATGTTGCCACGGCAGGAGCTGCGAGCTGCCCGCCGATGCCTCCACCCTCTACCAGGGAGACGGCGGTCATATCTGGCTTTCCTCGCAGTTTCCCTACATGCTGGTACAGACGGCAAAAGGGGTGGGTGTGAACGGCGTGCCGGTGTACCCCACGCAGCTTTGGGAGCACTTCGCGGCCATCTTGATTTTCTTGATCTCCAGTGTCTCCTTTCGCTATCGCAAGTTTGATGGCCAAGCGATTGCGACGGTCATGCTGCTGTACGGACTCTGGCGCCCCATCAACGAAGCCATGCGCGGCGATGACATTCGTGGTCTCTATTTCGGGGGCCTGACCACCTCGCAGCTGATCTCCATTCCCGTGGTCCTTGGCGCACTGTTGCTCGTTGCCATGCGCTGGAACAAGGGGGTTGCCCCGGAGGCGGAGTACCAGCCCTTCAAGGCCAACGAGGATCTCGGTCCGGCGCCCCGTCTCTGAGCCGGGAATGAAGAAGAGTATCGGCATTGCGGGCCTGATTTGGAGTGCCAGCCTGCTACTCTCGCGGGTGATCGGCCTGATCCGCGAGCGGGTGCTGGGGACCACGCTGGGGGTGGGGGGGGAAGCCGACGTGTACCAGGCGGCCTTCCGGGTTCCCGACCTGATCAACTATCTGGTTGCCGGTGGCGCACTTTCAATTGTGTTCATCCCGCTCTTTACCGCTCATTTGGAAAGAGGGGATGAGGCGCGTGCTTGGCGTAGCTTTTCCATTCTTGCCAACTTTCTAGTTGGCGCGCTGGGCAGCCTGGTGCTGGTGGGTATGGTCGCGATGCCCTGGTTGGTGGGCCTTCTTGCACCTGGATTTTCGCCCGAGCAGCTCGGCGAGCTCACCCACCTTTCGCGCATCGTGCTCCCCGCGCAGCTCTTCCACCTGCTGGGGGGCCTGCTGAGTGCAGCCCTGCTGTCCAAAGAGCGGCACGCGGTGCCCGCCCTGGCACCGCTGCTGTACACCGGCTCGATCATCGCCGGAGGATTGTGGACGGGGACGGCGGAGGGTTTTGCCTGGGGCGTACTGATCGGCGCCATCCTCGGTCCTTTCGGCCTCCCGCTCTGGGCCTGCCTGCGCGAGGGCCTGCGGTGGCAGTTGATTTTTGATGCGCGCGACCCTGACTTTCGGTCCTACCTCTACCGCTCGCTGCCCATCATGCTGGGCTGGTCCATCGTCGGGATGGACGAGACGGTCGTCACCTGGTTTGCCTCGTCCTTCGCGGAAGGTTCCGTCGCGATTTTGGGCTACGCCCGCACCCTGATGAAGGTGCCGATGGGCGTGTTTGGTATGGCGATGGGCATCGCTGCGTACCCCACGCTCACGCGGTTGTGCGCGGAAGAAAAAACAGGAGAAGCCTGGAGAATCCTCGCTCGGGCGTCGCGTCAGGTGTTGGTGCTGGCCTTCGGCTCGCAGGTGGTCCTGACCGTGGCCGGCCCCGAGCTGGGGGCGCTGGTGTACTCGGCGCGGAAGATTCAGCCCGATCAGCTTGCCGAGCTGGGGCGTTGCCTGGGGATTTTTTCGCTGGCGCTCGGTGCTTGGACGGTCCAGACCCTGCTGGCGCGCGGATTTTATGCGCGTGGGAAAACCTGGCTTCCCACCTGGCTGGGATTTGGGGTGCTCCTGTTGGCTCTGCCGGTCTATGCAGGACTGGCCCGCTACGGTAGCGCCGGCTTGGCCCTGGCCTCCTCCCTTGGAATCACCGCCTACACCCTGCTGTTAGGCGTGGTCCTGTGGTGGGAAATCGGGCGGCAGCGGGGGAGGGGAGACGGGGAGGTGGTAGAGGACGAGGGCTTCAGCCGGTTTTTTCTGCGCGCCGCGGTCGCCACCGCCCTGGCTGTGGGTGGGGGCCTGTGGGTCGCCGGGGCCCTGCCTGCGACGGGCAGCGGCCTGCTCGCCTTGTTGGGGCGGGTGCTTCTGCTCAGCGGCGTGGGCGGCGGGCTTTTTGTGGGGCTCGGACTGCTGTTCGGTATCACTGAGCTGCGCGAGGTGCTGGGAAAGGTGCTGCGTCGGTTGCCGGGGATCGGGCGCCGCTTCACCTGATTCGACCGACGGTCTAATTTTCGACCGTCGGTCGAAAATGAAAAAATACCGGGATGCGAGAGGGTAGGGCGGGAGATAAGGGGCCGCTCCACGGAGACGACCATGCGCAACATCCTGATCACCGGTGCTTCCCGCGGTATTGGTGCGGCCATCGCCCGAGAATTGGCTGCCCCCGGTACCCGGATCCTGGTGAACTACCTCCAGAACGAAGAGGCCGCACGGACTGTCGTTGCTGCGGTGGAGGCGGCGGGTGCCCAGGCGGTGTTGGTACAGGGAGATGTACGTTCGGAAGCCGATCTCAAGCGCATGGCCGATATTGCCGGACCTTTGGATGTGCTGATCCACAATGCGGCCATTGGCGCGTTGAAGGCCTGGGACAAGATCCGCACCCCTCAGTGGGATCTTACACTTGAAAGCTCACTTCGGCCGTTCTGGCTGCTCACCAAGCTGTGTACGCTGAAGCCGGATGCGAATGTGATCGGCATTTCCAGTCTGGGAAGTCGCCGGTATATCCCTGGCTATGTGGCAATGGGTGTTGCCAAAGCCGGGGTTGAGGCGCTGACCCGGCAGCTTGCAGTGGAGCTGGCCCCCATTCGGGTGAACACCATCTGCGCCGGGCTGGTGGATACCGACGCCCTGCGCTACTTGCCTGAGGGAAAGAAGATGGTGGAAGAAACTGCAAAGCTGACACCGCTGGGGCGTGTCGGTCTGCCGGAGGATGTGGCGCAGGCGGTGTCGTTGTTCCTGGACCCACGCGCCCACTGGATCACCGGCCAGGTGATCGTGGTGGATGGCGGTTTTTCGGTGCTCTGAGCGGTAAACCCTCCCCGGAAGGGCTGCGGTGATTATGCTGCTGGGATGAGTCAGGACCGGTTCAAGTGGGAAGTGGATCCCGAGGCGGTAGAGGCATCGTTGCGGACCCTGCAGCGCCGGGCACGCGAGCTTTTTGACCAGGGGCGCTACACCCGTGTGCGGCTTCGCTACAAAGGAAAGCAGCTTGGCGGAGATTTTCCGCTCGGCGCCCTCTTGGCGATGGAAGGGGTGGGTCTGCTGATTGCCAGCCCGCTCTATGTGTTGGTGGCCAACCTCGGTGTCAAAGCCTTCATCGAAGTGGAGTTCATCCACGAGGCGGAGGATCGAATCAAGGAAGGTTTGGAAGCCTTTAATGCGGGAGAGGTGGACGCCGCAGAGGCCAAGTACCGCGAAGCGCTGGGGATGCGTCCGGACGACCCGGCTGCCCTCTATGCCCTTGGGGTGCTGCTGCGGGTGACCGGCAGGCGGGAGGAGGCCCTCGCCTGTTTGGAGAAGGTCGCCGCCACCGAAAACCCCGACCGTGCAAAAGCTGCGGAAGCCCTGGAGAAGATGAAGCGGGGCTTGCGCACCCTCTGAGGCGGCGGTAAGAGCGCGTCAAGATCCGTCGCGGCTTTGGACCCTTGAATGTGGACAGGTTAGCGGTCCCCCCGATCGGCAGCATCGCTGCCCCCAGATTTGCTGCGAGAAGGTGCAGGATAGACATGATCGACGTACAGAAGTTGACGAAACGCTACGGCGACACCACTGCGGTGCACGATGTGAGCTTCACGGTAGCCAAAGGCGAGGTGGTGGGTTTTCTGGGCCCCAACGGCGCCGGCAAAACCACCACCATGCGGGTGATCTCCGGCTCCCTGGGCGCCTCTTCAGGCTCGGCGAAAGTAGGCGGCTTTGATGTTGCCGAAAACCCCCGTGCGGTGCAGGCCATGTTGGGCTACGCACCGGAAACGCCGCCGGTCTACGGCGGGATGGTGGTGCGCGACTACATCCGCTTCGCGGCCGAGCTGAAGGGGGTCGCGGATCCCCGAAAGGCGACGGATATGGCCCTCTCGCGGGTGGGTCTGGGCTCGGTGGCGCACCGACTGATCGACAACCTCTCCAAGGGCTACCGGCAGCGGGTGGGTCTGGCGCAGGCGCTGGTCCACTCGCCCTCCGTGCTGGTGTTGGACGAGCCCACGTCCGGCCTGGATCCCGCTCAACGGGTGGAGATCCGAAAGCTGATCGAAGACCTCGCGGCGGGCGAGCGCACCGTCATCCTCTCCACCCACGTGCTCGCCGAAATCGAGGCGCTGTGCCAGCGGGTGATCATCATCAACAAAGGTCGGGTGGTGGCACAGGACAGCCTGGCCAACCTGGGCCAGATGGGCGGTACGGTCCGGGTGGACGTGGCGCGGGCCCCGGAAGGGCTTATGGCCGACCTTCAGGCGATTCCCGGCGTAGCATCGGTAGAAGCCAGCCCCACGGGCTTTGTGGTCCGCGGAGACCGCGACCTGCGCGAGGATGTGGCCCGGCTCTGTGTACCCCACGGGCTGTTGGAGCTTAACGGCCGCCAACGTCTTGAAGATATCTACCTCTCCTACACCATGGGCGCACGTCCTGCCCTGGAGAACCACGCATGAACGGGGCCATCGCAATTCTGAAGCGGGAGACCAGCGCCTACTTCACCACGGCCATCGGCTGGATGTTGCTGTTGATGTTCATCTTCATCTTCGGCTTCTTCTTTGCTCTTTCGGTCACAGCCTTTATGGACTACTCCCAGCAGGCTGCCTTCAACCCGATGGCCGCCGAGGGGTTGAACGTCAACGCCTTTGTCGTGCAGGGGGTGTTTGGGAACATGGCGGTGGTCATGCTCCTGGTGTCGCCCGGCATGGTGATGCGGCTGTTGGCGGAAGATCGGAAGCAGAAGTCCATGGAGCTGCTGCTGACCAGCCCTATCGCTTCCTGGGAGATTGTAGTTGGCAAATTCCTGGGGTCGATGGCCTTTGTCGTGGCGATGTTGGCGGCAACCTTGCCCTACGTCGCCATGTTGTACACCTGGGGCGAGCCGGACAGCGGCGTGTTGATGGCCAACTACATCGCGCTTTTGTGCCTCTCCGCACTGCTGATCTCGGTCAACCTCTTCTTGTCCTCCTTTACTGAAAATCAGGTGGTGGCCTTTGTGGTCGGCTTTGGCTTCAACCTGATCTTCTGGGTTGTGGGCTGGGCCGGGGACATGGCGCCTGCGGGCGTCATCCAGTCGGTGCTGCAGACGGCAGCCTTCGGCTCTCACTACACCGAGATGATCAAGGGTCTGATTCGGATCCAGGACATCGTCTACTTCTTGACCTTCATTGGCTTCTCTCTGCTGGCGACGACCCAGCGGGTCGAAGCGCTGCGGTGGCGCTGATGCGTTGGATCGGTTGGTTCTTTATCCTTCTTGGGATCATTCTCCTCGCGGGCTTTGGCGTAGCCGCCGGCTTTCTGGAAGGTGATCTGCCGTTGTTGGCCAAGGTTGCAGGTGGCTCCGGGGCCGCGTTGGTGGTCATCGGACTGTACGGGCAGCGGGAGTTCTTCACTCAGCTCTCCGAAGACCAGACCACCGGACGCTCGGTCAACGCCATCGTCGCAACGGTGCTCGCAGGCGCCATTCTGGTGGTTGCCAACGTCGCAGCTCACGACGCCAAATGGCGTTGGGATGCGACAAAAAACAAGCAGTACACCCTCTCCCAGCAGAGCATCGACCTTGTCGCAAAGCTGGATCGTCAGGTTTCTGTACAGGCCTTCTTCAACAAGGGTTCTCCCGAAGAGAAGAGCTTCAAGGATCTGGTCGAGCAGTACGCCGAGCACTCCACCTTGCTGAAGGTCGAGTACCACGACCCCAACGAGGAGCCGCTGCTGGCCGAGCAGATGAAGCTCGTGTCCGACCAGGGCACCGTCGTGATGAAGTCGGGCGAGAAAGAGCAGCGCATCGAGATGGGTTTTGACGAGTCTGCGATCACCAACGCCCTGGTGCGGGTGACCTCGGACAAGCAGCACAGCATCTGCGTGGTCACCGGCCACGGCGAGATGGACCCCAACGATAGCTCCTCCCCTTCGGGCCTGGGTTTTGCGAAGGACAAGCTCACCGCACAGAACTACAGCGTCACGACGGTGACCCTCACCGCCTCCGCGCCCTCGCCGGAGACCTGTGAAGTGGTGATTCTGGGTGCACCCCAGACCGAGGTGCTTCCGGAAGAGCTCGATCGGCTGGCCCAGTATGTGGCGGCGGGTGGATCGCTGATTGCGATGCTGGATCCCAGTGTTCCGGCGGGCACCGTCAACGACTTCGCACGCTACGGCTTCAAGCCGGGCGCGGATGTAGTGGTCGAAGCTGACCCCTACCGGATCGTGCAGAACAACCCCTTCGGGCTGATCATCGACCAGTCCTCCTACGAGCCCCACCCGCTCACGGAAAAGCTGAAGGGTAACTCCATCCTCTTCCTCTCCCGCTCCGTGGATGCGGGCATGGCGATCCCCGGCGTGGAAGTGAAAGTGCTGGCGCGTGCTTCCGAGTCTTCTTGGGGCGAGACCGATCTGCAGGACCCCAACGGACAGGTGGAGCCCACCCCCGGCAAGGATCTGGTCGGCAAGGTGCCCCTGGTGGCCGTGGCCGAAGTGCAGGATCCCAGCGGGATCCGCACTACCACCACCGTTTCCGCACCGCTCACCGCAGAAGGATCGCCTGTAGCACTGGTGGTTCCGCCCGCCCCCAGCTCTCCTCCTCCCCCGGCAAAGGCCGGTGGGAAGGTGGTGGCCTTCGGGGATGCGGACTTCGCCAGCAACCAGATGTTTGCCAACGGGCTGAACCAGGACCTCCTGCTCAACACTGTGGCGTGGATGGTGGGCGAAGAAGCACAGATGTCTATTCGTTCCAACGAAGCGGCAAAGGGACGGCTGGAGATGTCCACCGTGGGCCTGCTGCTCATGTGGCTGATCTCGCTGCTGGTGATGCCCGGCTTGATGGTGATGGGTGCGATCGGCACCTGGGTCTACCGCCGCCGCCTGTGAATCTGTAGTCTGCGTAGCAGAATTTGGATGGGGAGCCCCTCGGATGGAGGGGCTCTTCCCGTTTTTGGGCCCGGGTCATGATAGGAGAGGGGGCGGGGCGGGCCAATGGGCCGGCGCTCCTGCAAAGAGGCCCCAATGAGTGCAGCAGAGATCATCGAGCTTTCCGTCGGAATTGAGCTGGAATGTGCCGGGCTGTATGAGGTATTCGCCAAGAACTTCCAAGGGCGCGCCGAGCTGGTGTACTTCTGGAAGCTCTACGCAGAGGCCGAGCGCTACCATGCCGCCAGCATCCGTATCCACCAAGCCACCTTCACCGGTGAAGGTCAGGCCGCTCCGGCGGCCGATTTGGACGCTGCTCGCGCCTTCCTCGCTGAGCTGCGTGGCCTGCGTGCGCGCTTTGAAAAGGAGCCGGCAACCATTGCTGAGGCGCTGAAGATCGCCCGTATGGTGGAGGAGCGCAGCGAGGAGATGCACGGCCGCACCCAGTTCTTCGCGAGCAACCCCGATCTCCACGAGTTGTTCGTGCAGATGGCCGAAGAGGACCGCGCGCACCGCGACATGCTCACCACCGCCGAGCGCAAGTTCGGGGCCTGAGTACGACATCGGTGTCCCGGTGGCTGCTTTCCCGCAGGGTGCTACGATGGGTGTGGGGACAGAGCGATGTGGTTGAGCCTGTTGTGGATGGCCTGTACCGGCAGCACCGAGAGCGGAGCGGATGACAGCGAGGACACCGGTCCATGCGCGGGGGAAGCCCGCGTGGAGATCGGGGATGGTACCGATCCCTTCGTGCCCATTGTCGAGGACGGATCGGTTACGATGGTCCACGGCCCGCAAGGCGGCTGGCACATGCTGGCCGGTGTGCGCGTGACCAACACCGACGACATCGTGTCCATCGCCTACACCATCCAGACCGAGTCGGATGGGGTGGTGGTCTCGGACAACAACTATCGGGTACAGCTTCGGGATGAGGGGAATTGCCAGGGTACCTACTGGAACATGTACGGCTATCTGGATGCCTCGGTGTTGGCCGAGGGGGAGCTGGACACCCCGCCTGAGCTGCTGTGTGGCGCACCGCTGCGGATGCGCATTGCGGTGGAGGATGGCGCCGGGAAGGGGGCCAGCGCCGAGCTGCGGATCACCGCTGCGGCGGACCCGCTGGACAACTGTGGGCCTCCGGAGGGCTGATGTGGACCGACGCCCGCTATCGAGAAGGGCTGCATTTGTTTTCGGAAGGACACTGGTTTGAGGCGCACGAAGTGCTGGAGCTGCTGTGGAAAGAGCAGCCGGCGGGCCCCGATCGGCGCTTCCTGCAGGGCTTGATCCAGCTTGCCGTGTCGCTGGAGCACTGGCGACGCGGGAGCCCGCAGAGTGCCCGGGGCCAGTGGGAGAAGGCCAAAGAGAAGCTTGTCCCGTTGCCAAGCCCCTATGGCGGGTTGGACCTGGAGGGGCTGCTACAGGACTTCCGTGTGTACTACGAGGGTGTGGGGCTGGAAGCCAGGTTGGCCACAGAGACCGGCGCGCCGGGCGGGCCCGCTTCGCCCCCCGTTCCAAGGTATGCGGATGGGAGCGTTCTTGGTCGCTGAAAAGGAGGGCGGCGCCGATTCCGTGCGTTCCGCCACGCGCAGAACGCGGGCAAGGCGATAGAGAGGGCGTGTGCGTCCATTCTACCTCCCCGGCAGCTATTTGGTATTGGAGCTTACCAATGTGTGCAGCCTCGCCTGCTTGCACTGCACAGTGTCCGAGGAAGGTCATCCGCACCATGACAAAAATGGTTATATGTCAGTCTCTTTGATTCGCGAGATTTTTGCGGATCTCGCGCGACATGGGGGCCGCTTCGACACCCTGATCCTGTTCTGGCTGGGGGAGCCGCTCTTACATCCGGCCTTTATAGAGATCTACCAGGAGGCCATTCGCGCCGCAGTGGATTTTCGGCTCTTTGGAAAGGTGGAAGTCCACAGCAACGCCACCCATTTGCGGGCCGAGCTGGTCCCCGCACTGCTGAACCGTGCCCGGCTGCCGCAGGTCTGGCATTTTTCCCTGGATGCCAACAGTGCCGCCGTCTACCAGCGGGTGAAGGGCCTCAATCGCTTCGACAAAGTGATTGAAAACATTGATACTTTTTTGGAGGCGAAAGCCGGTCGGCAGGCAGTCTGGCCGCGCACAGTCTTCCAGTTTATTGTTTCAGACCGTAATGCCGCCGAGGCCCTTGGCTTCCGGGATCGCTGGCTTTTGCGGTGCAAAAACCTGAAGCTGCCCGCGCGGGTGGCCCTGCAAAACGTGCCGGAGGGCGACGACGCGGTGGTCTTCTACCGGCAATTGGACTGCCCCACAGCCGAGGAGCAACAGCTTCAAAATCGCGTTTTTGGCCAGGTGGCGCAGCAGCTTGGCCTTGCAGCCCCCCGGCTGGAGACCGAGGTGACCGCCGACAATCGGGGCGTGTGTGGCTGCTTCTGGAAGAGTCCGGTGGTGAGCTGGCAGGGGGAGCTGTCCACCTGCACCCGCGACAATCGCTTGGAGAATCGCCTGGGCAGTCTTCTGGAAAAGGGCTTTTCGGAGCTGTGGTGGGGGCCGGTGCAGGCGGCGCGTCGGGCGGCCGTGGCGCGTGCGGACTACAGTCTGCTTCCGCCCTGCAAAAACTGCTTTATCCCTAAGTCTTCTAACTATTCCGATGTGACGGCAGCGGAGATCGGGGCACTGCAATGATCGCCGGAGCTGCGTTGCAGCGGCTGGGTCTGGTGCCCGCCCCGGGCCTGCCCACACAGGTTCACCTCTCGGTGACCGACCGATGCTTTTTGCCGTGTTTGCATTGTGACATCTACAAAAATAAGACCGAAGATCTGCCGGAGGAGGTCTGGGCGGACACCATCGACCGACTCGCGGGCTGGCTTGGCCCGGCTTCGGTCAACTTTGTGGGCGGAGAACCGCTCCTTCGAAAGGACCTGGAACGGCTGATGGGTCGGGCCACCCGCCTGGGCTTCACCGTCAGCTTCAACACCAACGGCTGGCTTCTCACCGATGCACGTGCGGCCGCGCTTGCGGAAGCGGGCGTCAGTATTGCCTATGTGTCGATGGATGGCATCCATGCGGCCACGGTGGATCACAGTCGGGGGCGGGCCGGGTCGTTGCAGAAGGCGATGGAGGCGGCGGACCGTCTGGAGCGTCATCGGCAGCCCAGGGTGGTGGTAGCCTGTGTGTTGCATGGAAAGAACGCGGCGGAGATCCCCGCGTTGCTGCATTGGTGCAAGGAGAAGGGGCGCGAGCTGGTGGTGCAGCCCCTCTACCAGAGCTTTGGCGAGAACGCCCACCAACCGGGCTGGTGGCGGCACTCGCCCCTCTGGCCCACGCCCGAGGAGCTACCCCACATCGACGCCGCATTGGATGTCCTGGCCGGCGAGCGCGCTGCACATGGAAAGGTCTGCAACACCGTGGCCCAGCTCCAGGCCTTCAAGAATCACTTCCGCCACCCCGATCGCTACAATGGTCAGGTCTGTAAGGCAGGCTACAGCGACATCGCCTTTGATCCCGCTGGAAACATCCGCCTTTGCTACTTTCTGGAGCCGGTGGGCAACCTGCTCCGGGATGAGCCGGATCAGCTCTGGAACAGTCTTCGCGCCATGCGCCGTCGGCACGAGGTGAGTCGCTGTCCACGTGCCTGTAACCTCTTGAATTGCAACTTTGAACGTGGAGATGGTTGAGATGATCTTGGCCCCCAAGGCCGTGGAAGATGCCTTCGAAGAGGCCCGGCGCTGTTGGCCTCGCGAAGCGTGCGGCATCCTGGTCGGGCGGCCAGAGGTGCCCTCGGCAATGTACTTTGTCGCCTTCGAAAACCTGCAGGACCGCCTGCATGCGGCGGATCCGGAGGCCTTTCCTCGCGACGCCCACACGGCCTATGCCATGGATGCGCTGCGACTGGAGCGTACCGTCGATGCAGCGGTTGCCCGCGGGGAGCAGCTCGTGGCCATCCTCCACTCCCATCCGCAATATCCCGCCTACTTTTCGCGGACGGACCGCGCCGCCGCGTCGCCCTTTGGCTTTCCCACATGGCCGGGTGCGTTGCAGGTGGTGATCTCGGTCTACGACGCGGTGGTGCGGGACCTCAAGGCCTTCCGGTGGGAGGGCGAGGACTGGTGCGAGGTGGTTCTGGGAGGAGTTCCGCCACTTCCTGGTCCTCCTCCTGGTGCACTTCCATTGGAAGAAAGCGAATGAACCGCTGGCTATTGCTGCGCGTCGTGCTGCTGAGCGCCGCGATGGTCTGGGCCATCTATAGTATCGGCGATGGGGCTTCCGTGGATCTGCTGGCCGAGGTGCCGGTAGCGCTGTCTCCCCCCACAGCGCGTCCCACCGCTACAATGGGAAACATGGAGCAATTGACGACGGTATTGGAAGGTCGGGCCGCTGCGGCTGCCGCCTGTGGGCGCCGGGGGACGATGCAGTTGAGTTTCGGGAAAAATGGCTTAGAAGCCGCTTCCTGGCTGGGTGACGATTTGGGGGATGCGCGCGGCTGTGTGGAGAAGGCGCTCTGGGCCGAAGCCTGGCCCGGTCTGGAACAGCCGCTGCAATTGGATTGGCCCCTGCAATAGTTGCTGGGCAAAAAAATACCCGGCCGAAGCCGGGTATTTGACTTCCCGAAGGAAGATTAGAACAGACCGCCCATACGGCCGGCGATCGCGAAGGAGAAGAGCACCAGGGTCTCGGTGAAGACCAGGGCGATCATCATGGGGGTGAACAGGTTGCCCGCGGCAGCCGGGTTGCGGGCCATGCCTTCCAGGGCGGCGGAAGCGGTGCGGCCCTGACCCAGACCACCACCGAGGGCGGCGAGGCCGATGGTGAGGCCGGCGCCGACGCCCAGACCCCAGTTGGAGCCGGCGAGGCCGGTGGCAACTGCAGCGGCCGGATCGGCAGCGAGGGCCACACCGGTGGTGAGGGCGAAGAGGGCGGCAGTGCGGGTGACGTTAGAAAGAACCGTCTTCATGAGACCTCCGAGGATTGTTCAGTGATGACCGTCAGCTTCGTGATGTTCGCCATGAGGGACGGACATGCTGACGTAGATCGTGGAAAGCAGTGCGAACACAAAGGCCTGCATGAAACAGACCAGAAGACCAAGGAAGAAGAGCGGAATCGGCATGATGACCTGGCCGGCCACCCCCAGGAAACCCTCTCCGATGGTACGGGCGATGCTCTGGAGCAGGTGGTCCACCGCCATGTTGACGGTGAGCCGGAAGGCCAGAGAGAGAGGCCGGATGCACAAAGACAGCGTCTCCAGTGCAAAGAACACCGGGGCCAGGACCAGAATGGGTCCGGCGAGGTGTTTGAAGTAGCCCACGGGGTCGCGGGACAGACCGGCGTAGTTGAAGGTGAGGAAGCTCACCAGACCCAGCGCGAGGTTGCTGGACATGTTCCCGGTGGGAACTTCAAAGAAAGCGATTAACGACAGCAAGTTCGAGAACAGGATGTACGTGAAGAAGGAGGCGATCAGGGGGAAGAAGTTCTTGGTTTCTTTGTCACCAAGAACGCCATGTACCACGTTGTACATGCCTTCCGTAATCATCTCGCCCATGGTGCGGAAGCTGAGCCCTTCGTCCGGCAGGTACTTGTCGGTTCCGGCACGCTGCTTGGCGCGCTCCAGACCCATCCGCGCCAGCACGGCAAAACCCAGGACCACCGCCACCATCACCCAGGCCGCCGGAATGAACTGGGCATCCCCCGGGTGGGCGAGACCCAGCGCATGACCTACGCTGCTGTCTTTGCCGAAGTTCGGGATCAACTCCATCCAGGAAAAGCCGCCGCTGATCTGGGGGATACCCTTGCCGACGGCGACCGCGCCCGCCAATTTCAGAGCTGCAACCAGAAGTGTGTTCATTGGATCTCCTCAGCCACAGGGGTCGGGCGCCATTCCCGCACCGAAAGCAGGGTTCGGGCCAGCAGTCCCAAGAACAGGGAGCCGTAGCCCAGCAGCACCGGAAGCACCGGAAGCATCGACAGAAGCACATAGCAGAGCATCAGGACGGCAACGGTCTGCAGGCCAAGTCGGCCCATCACCGAGCCGTCCCAGGCACCGTCCACCACCCACACCATCCCGCGAACGCTGCCCACCGCCAACAGGACGCCCGCGGCCACCCCAAAGCAGGTGAGCGGCTGGCCGGAAAGGAAGGACAGGCCGACCACCGCCATCCCCGCCAGCGCCACATCACGAACGATCACGGTCGGAGCCGGGATCTTCGCGTGGCTGGGCAGAGTCGGGAGGGAGGACATCAGGACTGTTCCGAAGGGAGCGCAACAAGGACCATGTACCCAGCATCATCCCGCCTAGGGCGAGGACAAGGAGGAAGAGAGGACCGCTGCCGAGCCACCGGTCCAGGAAGTAGCCCAGGACCACCCCAACCAGCGTGAAGCCGCTGAACTGGGAGCCTAGGGCGATTGCCCGGGCCGCACGCTTTAGAAGCGTCGGTTCCACCACCCTTCACCTCATCCCTTGCGGGTTGTGCTGGAAAGAAACGGAAGGGAGACCCTTCCGGGGGGCGCTGTCTAACGGATCCCGGTTGCTCTGGCAAGGTGTGCGGCGGAAAGCCACTGGCTTTCCTGCTCAGCCGCCGGCGGCTACAGGGTTGGGCGCAAAGAAAAGCACCGCAACCGCCAGGAACAGGTAGATGAGGCAGGTGAGCAACAGGGGCCGATCCCGCAGCAGGGTCTCGTCCGGCGCGCTGCCTTCTCCCTTCTGATCCATCAGGTAGATATAGCGGAAGACACCGTAGAGAACACAGGGAAGGGTCAGCAGCAGCCAGGGACTTTTGGGCGATCCGAGAACCGTGTAGAGCGTGTAGCTGAGGATCGTGCCCGAGGTGGTGATGGCCTGAAACTCCTGCAGCATGGCGGGGCTGTACTGGGCCAGGGCTTTTCTTGTCCCCGATACCCGCCCCTCCAGCAGCGCGAGCTCTCCCCGCCGCTTGTTGAAGCCGAGAAACAAGGCGAAAAAGGCGGTACACACCAGGAGCCAGGGGCTGATGACCACGGAGATGGCGACGGCTCCCGCGACGGCCCTCCAGATGTAGCAGGCCGCCAGAAACATCACATCCAAAATCACATAGTGCTTGAAGAATGTGGAGTACGATATTGTGGTGACAAAATACAGCAGGGAGACCAGGCAGAACAGCGGGCTGACGAGGTAGGAGATGCCCAGTGCGGTGGTAATCGCGGTCGCCATCACCACCCACGCGCCCGTGCTCCCCAAATCTCCAGCCGCCAAAGGCCGAAAACGTTTGCTGGGGTGCTTCCGGTCCGCTTCCACATCGCGAAGGTCGTTGTAGATGTAGCCGGTCGAGGAGAGCAAGCAGAAGGCGCAGAAGGCCACGAATGCCTGACTCAGATGCGCCAGGTCGTTCCATTGGGAGCTGAAGATTAACGCGGCAAAAAGCAGGACATTTTTGATCCACTGCTTCGGACGCATCGCGACGAAGATTGCATGGGGCAGGGAGCGGCGCGGGGGGGCCTGCACAAAAAACTCCTACTTCTTCGGCTGCAACGCCACGGGGTTGAAGCTGATGACCCGCAGCTCATTGTAGTTCAGGTTGACCTTGGCTTCGATGGGAGTCATACCGGCGGGCTCGACCTTCAGGATCGTCTCCGCGCCGGGGCTGACCGTCGTCTCCAGCGGCGAGCTGCCACTCAACGCGGTCCCGTTCACATAGACCTGGGTGTTGGCAGGAACATGGATCTGGAGTACCGGCGCCCGCTGTACCAAGGTGGGATCTACCCGCTGCAGCCAGGTGGCCAGTACGGCCCCCCCCGCCAGGCCCGACACCAGCACCGTGGCCACCGCCACCAGATAGACGAAGTGGATGTAGGCCGGGGTCCGGTAGACCAGCCGACTTTTGGCTTCGCCCCGAGCCGAGGGGAGGGCAGCGGGGCTGGGCGGCAAGGCGGATGGCTGCGTGGATGGCTGCGCCTGAGGCCGGATCACCGTCTGGATCTCTCCCCAGTCCGCGGCGCGCGGCGCCTGCCGAATCAGCGTGGCTTCCTCCAGGCCGGTGGAGGGATCCGGCAGCGTGGTGAAGGCGGGCTGGTTCCCCGAGTTTTCGGGCGGACGGGGGTCATCCAGTTGCAGTTCTTCGGTGTCCTTGTCCTTTTTCAGATCCAGCTCGGGCAGCAGCTCCTTGAAAAAGCGTGCCAACTGTGCGGCATTGGTCATAAAGCCGACATCGTGGCAAAATCGATCCAGCGCCTCTTTAAACTGTGTGGCGCTCTGGTACCGATGTTTGGGCTCCACCGCCAGCGAGGTGAGTACGATCTGGTCCAGCATGGGCGGAATATCGGCATTCACCGAGCTGGGTAGGTTGAAGCTGCCTCGACGGACGGCCTCAATCGTGGCCAGCTCTGAGCCCTTTCGGAAGGGGTGCCGGTTGGTGAGGAGCTGGTAGAGCACCACCCCCACCGAAAAGAGGTCGGACCTGGCATCCACGCCCCGGGCGCTGGCCTGCTCCGGGCTCATGTAGTCAAAGCGGCCTTTGATCACCCCCGACTGGGTTTGCAGAGCTTTTACCGATGCTTTGGCAATACCAAAGTCGGTGATCTTCACTTCCCCCTGGAGACTCAGGAGGATATTGGCGGGCGACACATCGCGGTGGACGATGTTCAGCGGCACCGGCTCCCCATCGCGCATCGCCTGCCGCGTGTGGGCATACTCCAGACCTTTGAGCATCTCAATCACGATGTAGATGCCCAAAGAGACGGGCAGGGTGATGCCCCGCTCGGCACAGCGGGTCAACAACTGCCCCAGGTCTCGACCGTTCACATACTCCATCGCAATGTAGTACTGCGAATCGACCTTCCCAAAATCCAGAATCTGCACGATGTTGGCGTGGTTCAGCAACCCCGCCACCCGCGCTTCGTCCGAGAGCATGTCCACAAACTCAGGATTTTCCGTCAGGTGTGGTAGAATGCGCTTGATGGCAAAAGAGCGGTGAAACCCGCCGATACCTTCCAGGCGCGCCTTAAACACCTCTGCCATACCGCCCGACGCGATCCGTTCCAGAATCTGATATTTCCCGAATCGCTGGGCTTCGGCCACGCTCACCTGCCTGGGGAGAAGAACCTGACTAGGTAACCAGTTGGGCGCCCCCGGCACAGCAACTCTACGGCAGGGACTGAGAGATCAGCCTTGTATCTTTGCTATTGGGATTTTTTTGGATCTCCATGCGGCCGGGCCAGGGTACAGTGCGAAATATTTTTCGCGCCGGTGGTTGCATTTTATTACCACTGGAGTAGATACCGGCCCGCTTCGGCGGGCTCCGTGGAGAACGTCCTGCCGACCCTGGTCCCGCGCCCGGAAGGCGCGGCCGCTGGATTTCTGGAGAAATTTTTTCCGTGGAGGCCTCCGCCTCCGCCGTCCCGTCCCGGCTTTGCCGGTCTATAGAGGTTCAATATGCTCGCATCTCTCATTCTCTCCCTCGTCGCTTGCTCCCCCACCCCCGACGCCGTCAAGTTCGAAGGCGACACCAACGTGAAGGTGGCCTCCACCGACGCGGTGCCCGTGCTCAAGGTGTCCGTGATGGACAAAGAGAAGAAGGCTATCACCCCCGCTCCCGAGCTCACCTGGACCGTCAGCCCCGCTGATTGCGCCAAGCTCGAAGGCACCAATGTGAAGCCCGTCAAGGACGCCGGCTCCTGCACCGCCAAGGTCGAAGCTGCCGTCAAGGGCACTGCGGTCAAGGGTTCCTACAACTTCACCGTCGCCATCCCCAACGTGATCGAAGTTGCCGGCTACACCCCCGGCACCAAGATCGAGATGGGCAAGGATGCCGCCATGACCGCGACCGTGAAGGCCGATGCGGAAGTGGTTGCGGATGCCAAGGTGACCTGGACCACCTCTGCCGACACCATCGCCAAGGTGGACGAGATGGGCAAGGTGACCGGCGTTGCTGAAGGCAAGGCCACCATCACCGCCACCTCCGGCAAGGCCACCGCTTCCGTGGAAGTGGAAGTTGGCCCTGCGGGCGCCGTCGCGGCCGTCCCCCAGTGAGCTGCTGATTCGGGGCCTGTTCCTTCGAGGACAGGTTCTGATTCAACAAAAGCCCGCCGAAAGGCGGGTTTTTTGTTGCTCCGGTGTTCTATGGGCCGAAACGAGCGGGCCTTCCCTACTCGAAGCGATAGCTGGCGTGCGGAGCAAAAACGTGAGTTTCCAAGCCCGCATGGAGCAGACGGTCCCGTGTAGGGGTCACCAGCTCAATCGGCATGCCCAGGCGTTTGCGCTCGGTGTTCACCATCTCGGTGAGGAGGATCTTCTTCGGCTTGAAGGCCGGTAGCATCCGCACCACCGCGTCCGCTTCGCCGTGGGGTACCCCGCAGATCACCCAGTCGGCGCCTCCGTAGGCAGCGATCGCGGCCTCCAGCCAGCTCTCCGGGGTTTCCCGGTGCAGGCTCAGGTCCAGGTGCAACATCCGGGACTGATCCTCGAAGGTCAGACAGGTGATCTGAGGATCAGCGGTGGGCAGGCGGCTGCGACCGGCAAGCTGTCGCACGGCGGTCGCCGGTCCCATCCGGAGCAGCTCCCCGACCGAGCTGCTGGTGCGCTGCGGGCTGTAGGAGGTGGCGGTGACCTGTACCCCGTCCACAGTTTGTGGCGGGGCACTGCCCTCGATGTTGCCGGCCTCGCGCAGCCAGGTCAGGATGCCTTCAGAGGCGATCACCGTGGGCTTTACGCCCGCTTTGGTCGCTTCCCAGGTTCCTTTCACCCGATCGGCGCCGGGATTGGTCAACACCACGATGTTGTCCGTGGTGGGGCGCTCTAATGGATCAACCAGGATCCAGCGACCTTTCCGCTCGATCCGCAGCGAGGCATTGCCAGAGTGGAGGATGCGCAGCCGGTAGGGATAGTCGTAGTGAATCCGGTCTTTCATGTCAGTACCTCGGCGACTGCCGCCATCGCAAGATCGATTTCTTCGTCAGTGATAATAAGTGGAGGAGCAAAGCGAATCACCTGGCCATGGGTGTCCTTGCAAAGTACCCCCTTTTTCATCAGCTCCAGGCAGTAGGCGCGGGCAGGACCGGCCTCCACATGTAGCTCCACACCAATCAAAAGTCCCTTTCCACGTACCTCTTTCACCTTGGGGCTGCGCAGTTCCTCCAGCCGCCGTCGGAAAAGAGCGCCGCGCTGCGCCGCTTTTGCAGGCAGATCCTCCTCCTCCAGCACCTGCAGGGCTGCGAGGCCAACGGCGGCCGCGAGCGGGTTGCCACCGAAGGTGGAGCCATGATCGCCCGGGGTAAAAACCGCCATCAAGGCATCATCTGCACAGAAGGCGCTGACCGGGTACAGCCCGCCGCCGAGCGCCTTCCCTACGGCAATGCAGTCGGGACGAATATTTTCATGCTGAAAAGCCCACATTCTTCCGGTGCGCCCGAGGCCGGTCTGAATCTCGTCCAGGAAGAGCAGGACATTGTGGCGGTCGCAGATGTCCCGCAGCGAGCGCAGGTAGCCCCCGGGAGGTTCGACCACCCCCGCTTCGCCCTGGATGGGCTCCACATGGACGGCCACCGTGTTCGGGGTGATGGCTGCCTCTACCGCGGCTGAGTCTCCAAAGGGGACCACCACAAAGCCGGGGGTGAAGGGGCCGAATCCGTCGCGATACTGTGCTTCGGTGGAATAGGAGATGATGGTGATCGTGCGGCCGTGAAAGTTGTCGGTCACCACGATAATCTCTGCTTTATCCTTTGGAACTCCCTTGACCTTGTAGCCCCACTTTCGGACAGCCTTGAGTCCGGTCTCGACCGCCTCGGCGCCCGAGTTCATGGGCAATGCGCGTGAAAATCCGCTCATCTCCGAGAGTTTTTGAAGGAAGGGGCCGAGCTGATCGTTGTGGAAGGCCCGCGAGGTGAGGGTTACCCGGTCGAGCTGGGCTTTCATCGCCGCGATCAGGCGGGGATGACGATGGCCATGGTTCAAGGCGGAGTAGCTGGACAACATGTCCAGGTAGCGGCGACCGGCGTCATCCCACACCCAGACCCCCTCCCCACGCACCAGCGTGACCGGGAGCGGGTGGTAGTTGTGGGCGCCAAAACGTTCGACCTGTTCCACGGACATGAAAAGAAGCCCCGCGGGGGACTAACCCGTCCACACTCCCCCCGGTGAAAGGCTTTTACGGCCGGTGGGCAGGCTCACGCCTGGAGAGGCCGCGCGGGGAGTGCTACCATGGGCGCATGCTCATTTTCCTTCTGGCCTGCACGGGGCACTCGGATTCGTCGGCCGCGCCCGACTCAGCGGACCCTGCCCCTGATCGATGTGGAGACCTTTCGTCGACCACCTTGCGCTTTCCGGAGGATGACGGCCCACACGCCGGCAGCCCTGAGGAGCGGTGGTCCTGGTCCGGCCGGGTGAAAGACGGCGAAGATCGCGCCTATCGCCTGAGTCTGGAGTTTCTTTCCGCCGACGGCCAGACCGCTGCGGTGGCCACTCTGCTGCCGGAGGCCGCACCCGTGCGGGGCGTGGTGGTGGAGGAGGGCGGAAGTGCGGTGTCTACCGGAGGTTTTGTACTGGAGGCGGGCCTGGTTTCAGCGTCGGGGGGAGCGGGGCGGGACGTGTTGAGCGTCCGCGGCGACGCATGGTCCTGGGAGCTGGTGGTGGCCGAGCGTAAGAGCGTGATTGTCCATGAAGAAACCGGAAAGTGGACCGGCTACTCCCGGCCGCGGATGAGCGCCCACGGAAGCCTGGTGGATGCGGAAGGGACGACCGTGGAAGTGGAGGGGGAGCTGTGGTTTGAGCACCTTTGGGGCGGGGCCTCGGGACCGGAGCAACGTGTACAACTTTCCCTGGACGACGGCCGAGATTTTCGTATTGTCTCGGACGGCGGCCAGACGCGGGTTCAGGGACAGGATGCGGACTGCATCGCCATTGAGTCCGAAAGTGCTTCTTGGGTAGCGGATCTTTCCTGGACCAGTCCGGTCACTGGCTGCTCCTGGCCGGTGGCCGGGACCGCCGGGATCGGTGCCGAAAGCTGGGGGCTGGCGCCATTGCTCCAGGACCAGGAGCTCCTGCGGGCGGGGGGCGCGTTCTGGTGGGGGGCTGCGGCGGTCAGTGGATCCGGGCCCGGCACGGGCTTTCTTCGGGCCACCGCGGATTGTCTCTGATTGTGTCTGCTGCTTCCGCATCTGGAAAAGGGATGCAAAAGGCGATAGCATGGGGCGCCACGACTGGCGGAGGCCCTGATGCGGCATCGTTCATGGTTTTTGTTGACTGGAGTGCTGGCGACAGCGGCGGCCGCTCAGGCAGCCACTACGCTCAGCCCGGAGCTGAAATTTGAGAAGTACACCCTGCCCAATGGGCTTGAGGTGCTGCTCTCCGAGGATCATCGCCTGCCGCTGGTTTCTGTAAACCTGTGGTACAATGTGGGTGCAGGCTCGGAGGTGGCAGGGCGGTCCGGCTTTGCCCACCTCTTTGAGCACATCATGTTCCAGGGCAGCCGAAATGTAGCTGAGGATACATTTTTCCCCATGCTGGAGAAGGCGGGTGCGCCTTTGGTGAATGGGACCACCGACTTCGATCGCACGAACTACTTTGAGACCGTTCCCTCCAACCAGCTCGATCTGGCGCTGTGGTTGGAGAGCGATCGCATGGGCTTCCTGCTGGATACGCTGACCCAGGAGCGGCTGGACAACCAGCGCGCGGTGGTGCGGAAAGAGCGCCAGCAATCTGTAGAAAATGTGCCCTATGTGCCCGGTGAAGAGCGTCTCTTCCAGCTCCTCTTCCCCGATCCGCACCCCTATTACGGCTTTGTCATCGGCTCGCACAAAGACCTGGAAGCGGCCACGCTGGACGACGTGAAGGGCTTTTTTAATACCTACTACCTGCCAAACAATGCCTCGCTTGCAATCGTAGGAGACTACGATCCCGCCACGATCAAGGCCAAGGTGGAGAAGTACTTTGGCTCCATCAAGTCGGGCGCTGAGCCGCCACCCGTGGTCGAGCGCACCCAGCCTATTACGGCTGAGCGTCGCGACGTGGTGACAGACGAGGTGGAGCTTCCTCGCGTGTATCTGGCTTGGGTTGGTCCGCGCATCTTCAAAGAGGGCGATGCGGAGATGACCCTGGCTGCCCAGATCCTCGGCGCGACCAAGGTCGGGCGTCTGGAGCAGGCGCTGGTGATCCAGCAGCCCATTGCGCAAGAGGTGTTGGTGGCCTGGTATCCTCAGGTGCAAGGCTCCATTCTGGAGGTCGCCATCACCGGGCGGCCCGGCCAGACCGCCGAGAGCCTGGAGGCCGCTTCCTGGCCTGTGATCGAGGCGCTGCGGAGCACGCCGGTCACGACGGATGAGCTGATGATGGCCCGCAGAACCTGGGAATCCTCGCGTCTTCGCGGACTGGAGCAGCTTGGTGGCTTCGGTGGCCGCGCCGATGTGCTCAACCAGTACAATCTTCTGGCCGGGGATCCCGGCTATCTTCCAAAGGATTTCGCCCGCTTCGCGGCGGTGACCGTGGATTCTCTGATGAAGGTCTATGCCGAGACGGTGAAGAAGGAGAGTCGCGTGGTGGTCCATGTTGTTCCGGCCGGAGGTGAGAAATGAAGCGCTTTCTCCTGAGTTTGGGAGTCTTCGGGCTGCTGCTTGCTCCCACGGCGGAAGCGGGGAAGAAAAAACCTGCTCCTGCGCCGGTTGTGGAAGCCGCACCTCCTCCTCCACCGGTGGACCCTGAGGCCTGGCGTGCGACCCCTCCGGTGGCCGGACCAGAGCGCCCCTGGAGTGCACCCATCCCGGACGTGATCCAGCTTTCCAATGGAATGCCGGTCTATTTCCAACGGAATGACGCACTGCCCCTGGTGACGGTGCGGCTCCACATGGACCTGGGCCGCGAAAACAACCCGGCCGGCAAGGCGGGTCTTGGGGCAATGGTGGCCAACCTGTTGGACGAAGGCACCAAAAATCGGGATGCCTCCGGCATCGCCTCGGCCGCCCTGGGCTTGGGGGCCGAACTATCGGTGGCTGCCGGCGCGGAAGGCATCGACCTGTCGCTCAATGCGCTGACCGGCGAAGCCCTGGGCCCGTCCCTGGATCTTCTGGCGGAAGTGGCCCTGAGCCCCGCCTTCCGCGGCGCGGACTTCAAGCGGGTGCAGGCAGAAGTGCTGGCGGATCTGGCGGCCAACCGCTCCAATCCGCGGGTCGTGGCCAACGAGGTGATGCTACAGCAGGTCTTCGGGCCGGATCATCCCTACGGCTACCCGGTGGGAGGGACCACCGCCTCGGTTTCTGCCCTGAAGCTGGGCGATGTGAAGAAGTACTACAAGGACTGGTGGCAGGCGGGCAGCGCGGCGCTGGTCGTGGTCGGTGCCGTGGACCAGGAGACCATCGTGCGGGAGCTGGAAGCCCGCTTCGGCGGATGGAAGCGCAAGGCGGTCTCGGAGCCTGCACTGATGGCTCCCGCCACCCTGCTGAAAACACGCGTGGTTTTTGTGGAATCTCCGGGTTCGGTGCAGTCCATGCTGCTGGTGGCCACCCCCGGCGTGGCGCGCAATGCCCCGACTGGCACGCCGCGAACGTGGCGGGCACCTGGGTGGCCGGGATGTTTTCCTCGCCCATGAACATGGTGCTGCGTGAAGAAAAGGGATGGTCCTACGGCGCCTATGGTGGCTTCACCGAAGCGCGAGACTACGGCCTTTTTGCGGTCCGCAGCTCGGTGCAGGCGGACAAGACGGCGCCGGCGGTGACGGAGGTTTTGCGGGTGCTGACCGAGGCTTCTGCGAAGCCCCCCTCTGAGGAGATGCTGAATCTTTCCAAGGACAACCTTCGGAAGTCCTTGGCGGGCTCCTTTGACACCAACGCGAGCACCGCCGCGTCGCTCGCCGCGATCCCCACCTACACCCTGAATGCGGCCGCCTGGCGCGACTTTGACCGTGAGGTGGAGGTGATCAACGCCAGTCGGGTGGCCTCGATGGCGGGTCGCTGGTTCCGCCCCGAGCGGCAGTTGATTGTCGTTGTGGGGCCCCGGACCGTAAAGGGTACCGATGCCAGCGGAGCTCAGGTCGACGTGGATGTGGTGAAGGAACTCCAGGCCCTTGGCTATGAATTCGTAGAAGTCAAGCCGCAATAGCTGCTTTCTGGGGCGTGACTCGGATCAGAGTCACGTCCGCAGTGCGATGCATTCGCCCAGGCGTACCGGCTGTTCTTTCTGTACGGTCCACCGTAAGGAATCCTTCGGGAAGATCAGGACGACGGTCGAGCCCATCTCGAAGCGCCCGAGCTCGGCGGCGCGGCCGAGCTCCACGGAAAAGTCGGCGTGCTGGGCCGGTGCGTCTTCGTTGGTGAGCCAGTCCGCGTAGACCACCCGCATCCGCCCCACGCCGAAGGCTCCCACCATCACCAGGGCATAGTCCCCCAGGTCACTGCGGATGGTGGAGGTCAGGCGCTCATTTTTGGCGAAGAGACCGTCTATTTTCCGGGTCGCGGCCGGAAAGACCGGCCATAGCTGGCCCGGGCTGTAGCGTGCATGCACCACCTGCCCCTCCCGCGGGACGTGCACCCGGTGGTAGTCGCGGGGAGACAGGTAGATCACCGCATAGGGGCAGCCCTCCCAGTCTCCGCCGCCCAGCATCTCAGAGACGGAAAAAGTCTGGCGTTCCGATTGTGGAATTTTGTCACTCTGAACGGTGCCTACGGCATAGATTTTGCCGTCCACCGGACTGACGATCGCCTCGGGGCGTGCATCCACGGGGCGCACACCGGGGCGCAGGGCGCGCACAAAAAATTCTCCAAGGGATAGGTAGTCCTCCAGCTTTCCCTCGCACTCCTCCAGGTTCACTTTGTACCAGGATACATAGCGTCGCAGGATAAAGTGCTGCAGCGCACCCCCGAAGCGGGTGCGATTGAGCCGCCCCATCCAGCGGCTGAGGCTTTTTTTCGGAAGCACGGAAAGCGTGCTGATGATCAGAGCATCCTTCATGGAGCGTGATTAGCATATTGCGCTATGCCTTTGTGGATTCTTGAGCTCATCCTGTTCGCGATCGCCTTCGGCCTGGCGGGCATTTTTGGGGCTTGGCAGCTTGGAAAGTGGACCGGCCGCCGCATGCTGAACGTGGCAAAAAAAGGCCAGAAGGCGCTACCCGGCGTGATTCCGTCCCCTTTTCGGAAGGAAAAAGCCGCCAAAGCTCCTCAGGGCGAGGACCTCCTTGCCTATCCCCAGAAGCTGGAGGGCTTGGAGCGCCAGCTTGAGGAGCGCCTGGTGCTCCTGGGTCAGCAGGAGCGGGTGGTCGAGGCTCGCGGCGAGGAGCTGCAGGCGAAGGGGGGGCGTGAGGAATTGGCGGTGAAGTACCGGGAGGATCTGGAGCTGCTGCGCCAGCGCACCCGTTCGATGCGCCGCGTGTTGGGGAAGGTGTGGAAGACGCGCTCGATCCTGCTCCTCCGCGTTCACCTGGCGGAAACAGCACGCCAAAAGCCGAGCTTCTCTGCTCTGCCGGAGCCGGGTGCCAAGCCTACGCCCGCCCAGCTCCAGCGCGCTACCGGCTCCTTTTACACGGCGGCTGCAGAAGTACGCAGCTACCTGGATGCTGTCGTAGAGCGGCGTCGTTGGCTTGCGGGAATTCTTCCTGAATCATCGCCATTTGCCTCGCTGGAGGACGCCGATCATCAGGCGATTGTGGATGAGCTTGCGGCCACCGAGCAGTCCTACGCAGTGTTGTTGGAGCAGATGGATCGTCTGGCGGACAACCTGACCTATCTGGGCGACCACTACGCCACCGTGGCGGCGGTGGTGGAGGGCCCGGACAGTCGGGTGCCGGAAGCCAGCGCGGCCCGCATGTTGGAGGAGGTGGAGCGTGCCATCGACTCGGTGGAGCGCCTTGCCCACACGGTGGACCCGGGCATGGTCAATGCGGCGGTGGACCACCTCTCCCGCGACATCACCCGCCTGGAGCAGGCGGGCCAGGAGGTGAGTGCCGAGGCCGAGGCGAGCCTGGAGGTGGAAGCGCTGCTCAAACAGTCCTGAGCGGCGGCTTCTCATTGTCTTTCGGTAGCCCCTCCCACCGCTGACCGATCTGCGGTAAGCTACCAACCCATGGCCCGTATCGAAAAACGCGACATCAGCCTGAACGCCCAGCTCGATGAAATGGAGCAGCGGATCAGCCTCCTCAAAATGCAGTATGAAAAGTACTTCACCGGGCTGGAGAAGATCGAGCCGCTGAAGGATCGGGAAGCGCTCAAGCGCGAGGTGCGGGATCTCCTCGCCGATCCCATGAAAAACCCGGCGCAGCGCTTCCGTTTTCAGCAAATCAAAGCGCGCCTGCAAAGCTACGAGCTGTACTGGACCCGCAACCTGGTGCAGATGGAGCGGGGAACCCACCCCAAAATGAAGTTCCGCGCAGATCTTAAGCAGCCCAAACCTGGCGATTCTATGCCGGAAGCGGCCGTTGAGCCGCTGATGAGCAGCGAGCAGGAGGAGGTGCTGCGGCGCCGTCAAGAGCTCCAGGAGCGGGAAGAGCGGGCTTATAAGTTGGTCTTTGACAAGTACATCGAAGCGCGCGGCAAATGTGGCCAAAGCACGGACCTCTCCTTCGATACCATGCGGACGGTGTTGCGCCAGCAGGTGCGGCAAATCAAGTCCACCTTCGGCGTGGAAAGTGTGAAGTTTAAGATTTCTGTAGAAGATGGGAAGGCCAAGGTCAAGGCGGTGCCGGTACAGCAGGATGGCGCACCGAAGGCGGCAAGCTGATGGACGCCTTGAAACAGGCACTTTCCGGAGCCCTGGGCATCGCACCGCCACCGCCACCGCCGGCCAGTCCGCTGCCAGATCCGCTGGCCTCACCTTGGGTGGCTCAACTTCGGGTGCTGCGCGCACAGATTCCCGCGCAGCCCAGCCTGGGCCAGCTTCGCCAGCGCTCCGATGCCCTGGTGAAGGAGCTGAAAAAGGCAGGAAGAAATCGGGATGCCTCGGACCTGCAGAAGCTCCGCGAGGATTTTGAGAAGGCCCGCGACAAGGCCGCCTGGGCGGAGATCAAGGGGCTGTTTGAGCGGCTGGAGCTACCTGAGCGCGCCTACCGGGCGCTAAAACAGGCGGAGAACCTGGACGCTGCGGACCTTCTCGGTCGCCTGGAGAAAAAGGGAGAGAGCCTGAAAGGCGCAGGTGCGGATCGGGTGCGCGACACCCTGTTGGGGAAAGGCTGAGCTTGAACGAATTGCCTGCGTGAAGCAGTGCGTTGGACCAGCCCTTTCTCGACCTGATGGCAGGGTCTATGGCAAACACCGATGCCGTGCTATGGTAGGGGGGAGGTGTCCATGCTCGCGAGGAAACGCTCGGGCTTCAGTTTGGTGGAAATGGCGGTTGTGGTTGCCATTTTTGGCATTCTGGCCGTCATCTCCTCGACCCTTCTGAGCACCTTCATCCCCACCTGGCGCACACGTCAGGCGGCCTATCTGTTCGCGGCAGATTTGAACCAAATGCGGATGGCGGCCATCAAGGACAATGTGCAGCATCGCGTGCTGGTCACGGCTTGGGATGATGACCTCGCCAACCCCTCGGCAGATAATGTTGGGGCTTGGCTATTGCAGTCGGGAAATGCAGCTTCCAGCTCGACCACATGGGACACCCTTCCGGTGGACATGAACGGGAGTACCTCCGACGGTGCTGGCACCGTGGTGATCAGCCGGGATGGCGCCAACGAGCTTCCATGGGTGAGTGTGGTGGAGCCGGACGTAAAGAGCGTGGTCTTTTCGCCCCGTGGCTGGGTGGACAATGCCACGTCAGACTTCTCTACCTCTGCAACGGGCTATTTGGTTTTCACATTTTCAAACAAAAAAGTGGCGATTGATGCGGGGACCGAAGAGTGGTATGTGATGGTCTCTCGTGGGGGTGTAGTCCGGATTACACAATCCAAAAATGACTGGATGCCATCCGGGAACATTGGAACCGCCTCTACCGGAGAGCCCGGCACTTCGGCCACCGGCTACACGGGGCCGGGCGCTGGGATTTAGGGCTCTGCCACCTCACCGCGCGCCAGGTCGTCGGGAAAGGTCGTCTCGCCGGTGACTTCGGCGCCGAGGTTAAAGCCGAAGTGGGCCTCGGGATCCTCCAGACTGTCCCGGTACCACTCCAGTGGAAAATAGTGGCCCTCCTTGGCATTGAGGTCGTCGGGCGCCAGGGGGGAAAGGTCGATGTTGAAGGTTTCTGCCCCGGCCCGGTCGGTGGAAGGAACATTATCTTCGCTGTTGAAGTAGTTGTCCGCAAAATCGGCCTCTGCGCCGAAGTGTTTGCGCCCCCAGCCGGTCGCCAGTAGCCCCTTCCAACCATAGGGATCCAGGAAGGTTGCGTGCACGGTGGGACCGATGAGCTGCTCGATGGCGCCCTGCACCACAAAGGCGCCCGCGCTGTGACCGACCAGGTGAACGTAGGCATAGTCATAGTCTTCGCTGAGCTGATCCCCCAATGAGATCCCGTGCTTGTAGGCCCTTCCGGCAGCACTGCTCTTTCGCTTCGCATCTTCTGACCAGTCATAGGTCCAGATGTCCCAGCGCTCCGGCGCCACGAAGTGCTCCGGTAGCTCCTCCTGCCACTCCGAGGGCCAGTCGTCAGGACCGTCTCCAGCGCCATGGATCAGAACCAGCAGATGATCGGCTTGTTCGCCCTGTTCTGGTAGGTCGTTGAAGTTGGGGGGACGGCACATGGTCAGCAGGAGGAGAATCATGGCTACTCGCGGATCTTCTAACGCTTTGGCTGCGGGCCCCGCCGCAGCGGGATAACGCCGCAGCATGAATTTCGTCTTTTATGGACTTATCGCGCTGGCCATCCTCTTTTCCGGTCTCCAGGGTGCCCCGGAGGCGGAAGGTCAGGTCCAGGCGGGCCAGCTTGTGGTGGCGGCGCCCGCCGGGGTGGCGGCGGGGACCGAGGTGGAAGTGGAGGGACCCTCCGGAATGCTGCGTCTGACCGTGGAGAAGGTAGATGCCGGGAAAGCCAGCCTTCCCAGCGAACTTCCAGACGGTCCGGTGCAGGTGCACTTTCCGGCCCAGCATCCGATCGCGGCGGTCGGCAAGGCATCTCTGGATGCGGCAAAATCCTCGGTGGAGCTGGCGATCAGCCTTATCGGGGCCATGACCCTGTTCCTGGGGCTGATGAAGGTGGTGGAGGCCGCGGGCGGGCTGGACTTTGTGGCTCGGGCGCTGCGCCCGGTGATGGTGCGACTGTTTCCAGAAGTTCCTCACGATCATCCTGCAATGGGAGCCATGATCATGAACCTGGCTGCGAACGTTTTGGGCCTGGGCAATGCCGCGACCCCCTTCGGGATCAAGGCCATGCAAGAGCTGGAACGTTTGAACCCACATCCGGGCACGGCCACCAATGCGATGGTGCTGTTTCTGGCGATCAACACCTCCGGCGTGGCGGTGTTGCCAACCGGGGTGATGGTGGTGCGCGCAAGCCTGAAATCGCAGGATCCGGCGGCCATCTTTGTGCCGACGCTGCTGGCCACCTTCACCGCTACGGTGGCGGCAGTGGTGATGGCTCGCCTCTTTCAGCCACTCTTTCGGGCGCCTGCCGCCACCCGCGAGGTGGAAAGCCGCCCCGCCCCGTTGGCGGCGGCCTGGCAGGACTGGCTGCCCACGCTCGCTCTCTTTGGCGGGCTGGCTACGCTTGTGACCGTGGTCTTCCAGCTCCGTGACAAGGCCAGTATCTGGATTTTGCCCCTCTTGATCCTGGGGATGCTCACGGTGGGTGTGGTGCGGCGGGTGAGGGTGTACGAGGTCTTTATTCAGGGCGCTAAAGATGGCTTTGAATCTGCCACGCGCATCATTCCCTTCCTGGTGGCCATTCTGGTGGCGGTGGCGATGTTTCGCGCGTCCGGGGCCATGGATCTGGTGACGGGGGGACTGGCCGGCGTGTGCGCGATGGTGGGGATGCCGCCTGAGGTGCTACCCATGGCGTTGCTGCGCTCGCTTTCGGGGTCCGGCGCCTATGCCTTCTCGACTGAGCTGATGAAGACCCACGGACCGGACTCCCTGGTGGGCACCATTGCGGGCACCATGCAGGGCAGCTCCGAGACGACCTTCTACGTGCTCTCGGTCTACTTCGGCGCCGTGGGCGTTTCCAAGGCGCGTCACGCGGTGGTGGTGGGCGTACTTTCCGATGTGATCGCGATGTTGGGTGCGGTCTGGTTCGTGCGTTGGGTGGTCTTTTCTTGAAGCTTTTCGAAGATCTGTCGGGCTTCTGCCAGGTTCAGGTCGGGCAGAGCCACCTCGCCGCCCGCTACCCGCACCACCACCCGGCCCAGCCGGTTGACCTGCATCAACGGGCCCTCCTCCAACCGCAGCGCCTGTAGCTTTTCGAGGGAGATAATGGACGTTTGACGACGGAAAAATCCGCGTCGGGACACCAGTACGCTCTCGGTCAAATACCAGCCCTGGCGTCGCCAGTCAAAAAAGGCGGAGATGGGCCCGATCGGCCAGAAAAGGAAGGGCGTAGGATCGCGAAAAGCGATGGCGATAGGCAGGCAGATCAGCGCCCAGCGCAGTCCTGCTCCCAGCAGCGCCCGCAACAGGGCGCGGGGGGCAGCCGGACGGAGGGTGACCTTCCACGGGTCGACGTCCAAGGCGGGCAGGGCGAGGGAGGCCACCCAGGCCAAAGCAGCCTGCTGCACCATCGGAAGCATCAGCTCTCCCCTGGATTCTCCCTCAATCGGCGCCGAGGAGCCCGCCGTCTCCACCTGGATCGTTCCGTAGCCAAAAATACGGCGCGAGAGGGGCTCGTCCACCTGCACGAGCTGCACCTTTCCCTGCGGCACTTCCACCCGGCTGCGGGTGAACAGTCCCGCCTCGGTCACCAGTCCGCGAGCGTTCTTCAGGAGGCGCAGGCCCCAGAACGAGCGGATCGCCGTGGCAGCCGACACCAGGGTGGAGCCCGCCACCGCAACCAGCAGCAGGCCTACCATACCAGTAGAGCCGATGCGCGCCGCCGCATCCCCCGCCATCTGGGGGGAGAATTGGAAGAGCAGCTCGTAGCCTACGCTCACCGCAACGATCGCGGCGCCGCTGCGGGCGGAGGAGAATCCGTACGCAAGTAGCTCCAGAAAGCCAGTCCGAAGCTCTTCTTCCTCCTCGGTTGCCTCAGATCCCGGCTGGTGATCGGCCAGCGCCGTGCGGAGCTGGTTCGCCTCCTCCAACGAGATCGCGGAGAGCAGACCCTCGGCCCCCCCTTCGCCCGCCGTGTCGATGCGGAGCTCTGCGAGGCCTGCCATGCGATGGAAAATATTGCGCACAATCTCCATATTCTGGATTCGCGCGGGATCGATCAGGCGATGCTGCCGAAAGAGCAGACCCTCCACCAGCTCCAGGCGCCCCTCGGAGACCCGGTAGCGAAGGGTCATGTAGTGGGTGAGGGTGCGGAAGAAGGACATCGCCAAAAAGAACAGAAGAAAGCCGAAGTCCACCAAGCGCTGAAAGCCACCACCCACCAACATCGCCGGGAGCAGCCACCATAGCTGGCGCGCCGTGCGTCCCAGGTCGGGAAGCAGGTTGATCAGGACCGAGGCGGGCTGCAGGCTACGCCAGGGCGCCTCAGACCCCATCATCTCCCCCACGGCGGGCCAAAAGGTCGCGCAGGTGCAGCGCATCGCCCTCTTCCAAGCCGGGGATCGACGCATCGGCGTTGAGGCCCGCGGCGGTGTACACCACCAGACTGGTCAGACCCAGCCAGCGCTCCATCGGCCCCTGGCGGGTGTCCACATGCTGGATTCTCCCCAAGGGTCCACTGACCGTTTGCCGGAAAAGAACACCCTTTTCCACCAGGAGGTCGTGCTCACGAATGGCGTAGCGATGCCGACGCCACGCCAGAGCAGGCCAGGTCAGCCCGATTCCAAGCTGAAACAGCAGGAAGAAGCCCGCAAGGACGATGGTGGGCGCCATGCCGAAGCGCGCACCGCTGACCACCGCTGCCCCCAGGGTGATGGGCAGCCAGAACAACAGGAGCCGAATCAGCGCCTGTAGGCGCCAGAGCTGAACAATGCGTGGATCAAGCGTTTGCACCGTGCAATCTTAAGCACGTCCACCCCTACCGGCTCGCGCTTTTTTCCCGCAGTGCCTGGTGACTCGGAACAGAGTCACTACTCCACGGGCTCGGCCAACATGGCCAGACAGGCCGCCCGGATCTGCACCCGCGCCGCACCCACAGTGCGTGCCCGACGGATCAGACCGGAAAGAAGAAGGGTTTGATCGCGGGGTTCCTCCGCGCGGGCCCGCCCATCCCGCAGCGTGAAAAAACGCTCGGCCAGATCCGGGGAGGCCAGGGCCACCTGCACCGCTGCCCGCAAATCTTCTGCGAGCGGCCCCAACATTTTCCACCAGCCCTCGATGTGGGAGGGCCAGCCGTCGGTGGCGAGCTTTCCAGCCATCTCTTCCACCAGGGAGGGGATGCCACCAGAGAAAGCGACGGCCTCAGCCAGGGCGTTACTCGGAATTTTTCCTGCGCGTGTGACAAAATAACGGGCCGCTTCCGCTTCGGTGTAGTCCTCCAGCTCAATCCAGGGGCCGCCGGTCATTCCCAAGGCCGGGGTGGCCACGGACGCCGCCACCAACAGGGCGGTGTGCCGACCCTCCTGGCCCATCCACACTGTGCCCAGATCCTCCAGCACCTCCAGGCGCAGTTGTTCGGCGGATTGGATCATCAGCGCGGCAGGGAGTGTTTCCTGTGAGGCTGCCTTTAGGCCTTGCTCGGCGGCGATCAGGAAGCCGCGGCGGTCCACCACCACCGGAACGGGGCGAGTATCGGCACCATCGGCCGACAGCGTGTTGATAGCATGGAGGATGAAGTTCCAGGACTCCATCTCCGCGCGGCTTGCCAAACCCCGTGCATTGACGACGCGACAGATGTGCGATGGGCCCAAGTCGGCTTCCAGCTCTTCCATAAAGCTGGAGGCCGCCGACCAGCGGGGCGCTACCAGCGTTACCGGACGCATGCGGCGGAGTTGGTTTCGCACTTTCCGGGCGATACGCGTACGTGCTTCGGCCTCCGCTTGGATGCGGGAGGGGAGGGGAGGACTGCGGCGCGCCTTGAGAATGGCGCGGCGACGGAGGGCTCGGTCCATGCTCTACTGTTAGCCCGGATCGGCTGCGGCGGCACCCACCCCCCTGAACCGGGTTATTCTCCCTCCGTGCTCTCCCTCCTGCTCTCCCTCCCTCTCTACGCCAGCGAGGTCCCCACGGAACCGCTCAGCGACTTGCAGTCGGCTTTGGGTGCGGCAATGGCGCAGCTACAGCGCCTGCCAGATCCACCTTACTACCTGGCTTATGCGGTCACCGAGACCGATCAGTTCACCCTACAGGGCACCAACGGGGCCTATGCCGGGGACGAGCGCAGCCGGGGCCGGGTGGTGGACATCGATCTGCGTGTCGGCAGCATGAAGCTGGACAACACGCATAAAATCCGCGATGCCGCATGGTTTTCGGAGCCCGAGCGGCCCGACGTCCGTGCCCCCATCACCAACGATCCCGCCTTGCTGCGCAACCTTCTGCTGCGCTACACCGACGACGTTTATCGCTCCGCCCTGCGGCAATTGATAAAAGTACGCTCGAACGACGCGGTCAAAGTCGAGCGCGAAGACCCATCCGATGATTTTTCACTGGCGACGCCGGTGCAGGATGTGGTGGCGCTGCCGCCTTTGGTGGTGGACGAGCAGGTGTGGAAGGAAACGCTGCGCCAGGTGTCCGCGATCTATCTACAATACCCGGCTATCCATGACAGCGCGGTGGAGATCACCGTGCAGCAGGAGCGTCGCTGGCTGGTGAGCAACGAAGGCGCAAAGATCGCAGATGGGCGCAACCATTTGCGCGTTGCAACCTGGGGAACAGCCATCGCTGCCGACGGTATGGAGGTGCAGGTCTACGACTATGTGGATGGCCCCTCTCTCGAAACCATGCCCGACCGCAAGGCCATCGAGGCCATGGTGCATGGGGTGGCCCAGCGCGTCACGGCGCTCCTGAGCGCCCCGCTGGTAGAACCCTACGATGGACCAGCCATTTTGCGCGGACGGGCTGCCGGAGTCTTCTTCCACGAGATCTTTGGCCATCGCATCGAAGGGCATCGCCAGAAAGATGAGGATGAAGGACAGACCTTCACCAGTCGGGTGGGGCAGGCCATCCTGCCTCCCTTCCTGTCGGTCTATGATGATCCCACCTTGTCCAGAGTGGGACGTGTGGATTTGAACGGTACCTATCGCTATGACGATGAGGGTGTTCCTGCCCAGCGGGTGCCCCTGGTGGAGCATGGGGTGCTCCGCAACTTTCTGATGGGTCGCGCACCGGTGGCGAATTTCCCGAATTCCAACGGGCATGCGCGCCGGCAGCCCGGCTTTGCCCCCGTTCCGCGCCAAGGCAACCTGCTGATCCAAGCGGAATCGTCGATTCCGTATTCCAAGCTACGGGAAATGCTGATCGAGGAGATCCGGAAGCAGAAGAAGCCCTTCGGGCTGATTTTTGACGACATCAGCGGTGGCTTCACCTTTACCGGTCGGTCTACGCCCAATGCCTTTTCGGTCCAACCGGTTACCGTGTGGAAGGTCTTTGCCGATGGTCGGCCCGACCAGCTCGTGCGGGGTGTGGACCTGATTGGCACGCCGCTGACCACCTTTTCGCGCATCCTCGCGGCCGGAGATGATCCCGCGGTCTTCAATGGCATGTGCGGGGCGGAGAGCGGCTGGGTGCCGGTATCGGCCATCGCACCTTCGCTCCTGATTCAGCAGGTGGAGGTGCAGCGGCAGGATAAAATGTCGGATCGACCTCCTCTTCTTCCTCCTCCGGGTGTGCGGTGATCTGGGCCATGTTGCTTTCCACTGCCATGGCCATACCACCCTTGGAAGAGGCGCTTTCCGAGGAAATGAATCGGGCGATGTCCGGCCTTAAACTCCCGGATGCACCGACGCCGTACCTGATCGCCTATGATCTGCTCGACGGCGACGTGATCACCGCGCTGTCCTCCTTTGGGCGGCTGGTGAGCCTGGAAGATGAGGACTTTCGTACCCTCCGCACCGAAGTTCGGGTGGGCTCTTATCAGGTGGACTCCTCTAATTTTTCGGCCTTCGGGGAGCCGGATGGTATCGTCTCGCGGCGCCTGCCCGTAGAGGATAATGTACTTGCCTTGCGACGCGAGGTGTGGCTGGCCACCGACGCGGCCTACAAGGCGGCGGTGCAGCAGCTCTCCCGGAAGCTGGCGGCGCGGCAAGGGGAGGAGGAAAGTAAACGTAGTCCAGACTACACCACCGCACCACCGGTGATCGGGGAGCTGGCGAGCTTACCGGCCTTGCCCCCATTGGATTCGAAGGCGCTGACCACCCTGACCGATCAGCTCTCCGCCGAGCTGCGGGCCTTCCCCGAGCTGGAGGTGGGGGATGTGTTGGCACGGATCTGGCAGGGGCGCCGACTGCTGCTTTCTTCGGAAGGAAGCCGCCTTTGGCGGAACACCGGCTTTGTGGTGGTGCGGGTGGAGGGGGTGGTGCGCTTGGCAGACGGCACGAGGCACCGGAACCTGCGCTCGTGGGTGGTGCGCTCGATGGCCGATCTGCCACCGCTCGCGGAGATGCAGGCGGAAGTCCGCAGCCTGGGAAGCTGGCTTTCAGGGATGAAGACCGCACCGATGGAGGAGGACTACCTGGGCCCGGTGCTTTTTGAGCAGGGGGCGGCGGTGGAGCTGTTTTCGCAGTTGCTTCCCGCGGAAATCGTGGGGACTCCTCCGACGGAGGAGGAGCCGGATGACAATGCGGTGATCAGTCGGCGTGCGCCGATGGCGCGCTTGGGGCGGCGCCTTCTGCCTGTGGGCTGGACCGTGGTGGACGACCCGACGACGACACTTCCGGTGATGGGAGCCTACGACCGCGATCAGGAGGGGGTGGCACCGCGGGCGGTGGAGGTGATCCACGACGGGGTGTTGCGTGATCTGTTGATGTCTCGGATTCCCAGCCGGGATCGTTCGGAAAGTACCGGTCACGGCCGGTCCCTTGCCAATGATCGGCGCGGCGCGATGCCGGGGGTGCTGACCGTCAAGCCGCCGCACAGCTTGAGCGAAGGGGCGCTGCGTCGACGGGCGCTGCGTCTGGCGGCACAGGTGGGGCGCCCCTATGTGCTGGTGGTCCGCGCGATGGAACCTCCGGCGATGATCGAAGACTTTGACGTGGCGATCACCGGGGATGCGCCGCTGCCGGGTCTGACTTTTCCCACGGAAGTGTACCGTCTCTATCGCGACGGTACGGAGGAGCCGGTGCGCTCCATGGAGTTTGTGGGGGTGGATCGTCGGGTGCTGCGCGACATTGATCGTGCGGGACCGATGGTAGGACCTATCGATATGCTGGACGGTCCACCAGGTCCGGCCCGCTTTCAGATCGGGGCGGTCGGCGGCCTGGGTGTGACCTGGACGGTGCCCTCGGTGCTGATCACCGAGCTGGAGCTGGTCGGCCGCCGGGGTGGAGAGCCTCGGCTGTTGAAGTTGCCGGGGTTGGAGTAGCTTCGGGGAGGGAAGCCCCGGAACGCTATGCGCGGAATCCAGGGGTCTTGCGGGTCGGCTCTTTGCCGACCAGACGGAGGGGAGGCGCGGCGGGGTGGGGTGGCCATCCGCACATGTGCCGGCAATCCAGGATTGGCGCAGGGCCAGCCCGCAGAGCGGCAAGGGGAGCGGGGCTTTCTGGCGGGTGCCCCCTTTCCACCATAGGCTGCTCGTCAGTGCGGTAGCGGACGGGGATGATGCAGGTGCAGATGGAAAAGGTGGGGAGATTCCTTGAGTGGAGGGGAGCGCCAGCGCTGGCGTATACCGTACTTGCTTTCTGGATCTCATGGCCCCTCGCGCTGAATCCGTCTGGTTCTTATGTGGGGGGAGCGCGCACCGATGCGCTCAATGCCATCTGGTCTCTCTGGTTCGCCCACGATGCCCTGGCCGAGGACCGCCTTCCGCTTCAGACCCACCTGTTGAACCACCCGATCGGTGGGCGCCTGGTGGTCGCCGACCTTTTGAATGCCTTCCTGGGTTTTCCGTTGGTGGCGGCTTTCGGTGCGGTGGCCGCCTATGCCATCCTGGTCCACTTCCATCTCTGGTTTTCCGGGATGGCAGCGCACGCGCTGGGACGGAAATTGGGTGGTTCAGGCTGGATTTCGGGCGTGGGCTACGTCGCTTCTCCCTTGGTATTGTCCCACCTCCAGAATGGCTCTTCCGAGGCGGTGGCGGCGGGATGGCTGCCCCTGGGTCTGCTGGGGCTGATCCATGCCATAGAGGGGGGAGGAGTCCGTCGGGTTCTTCTGGGCGGTGGCGGCCTGTTTTTGGCCGCATTGGGCTCGGGGTGGTACGCCGGGGTGGGCGCCTTTTTGTGCGCCGGGATGATCGGGGTTTTAGGATGGCCAAAGCTTGGCTATGTGCAGCTCTGGAAGCGCCTCGTGCCTGCGGTGCTCTTGGGTCTGGCCCTGACGGCGCCCCTGGCGGTGGGGGTCAAGTCGGTGGCGGTGGCGCCGGATGGTCTGGTGGAGATCAAAAACCCTCTGGATGTGGAGCGCATCCGCCGCACGCTGGGACCGGCGGATCCCCGCGTCTTTTTTGCGCCCGCTCCCTTTGCCTCGCCGGACTTTCAGCGTTTGGAGGGTAATCCCTCCGACCGTTTTCATACGGTGTACCTGGGCTATGTGCTTCTGGCGTTGGCCATGGTGGGGCTGTGGCGTCATGGAATGACCCACCCTGCCCTGTGGGCGACCCTGGGTTTGGGGCTTGTGCTCGCGATGGGGCCGGTGGTGGTGGTGGGTGGTTTCCCACTTTCTATTGGCGGAAAAGCGCTCCCACTGCCCTATGCTTTGGTGGAGGCGTTGCCGGGCTTTTCGGCACTCTCCCTTCTGTATCGCCTCGCGTCGGTGTCCGTGCTCCTGCTCGCTGTGCTTGCGGACCGCAGTGGAGGACGTTGGGCGATCCTGATTCTCCTGGAAGTATTTATTGTATCCCCCGCGAAGCACCTGCCTGAAGTGACCACCCTGCCTGAGCTTCCCGCCGCCCAGACCTTGGGCAGCCTCCCTCCCGGTGCGGTTTTGAACCTGCCGATCGTCCCCGGGAGGAATTTTCTCTACGAGCAGATCCTCCACCACAAGCCGGTGGTGGGCTCGTTGAACACCAGCGTGAACCTGCCGGGCCTTCAGGTATTGAGCGCGGCGCGGAAGTTGCGGGCAAAAACCATCGACAAAGAAGCTTTTTCTGCTGCCGCCCAGCAGGCCGGGGTGCGCTATGTGGTCACGCACAAAAATGTGATGTCACCGGAGGCCTTTGTCTCGGCCTCTACGGCGATCTCCCAGTCTTTTGCGCCGGTGGCCCAGGACGACCGCATGGTGGTCTACCAGCTCTGGTAGGCCCCGCTCCTCAGCCTCCGGTTCTCCAGCCAATCCCCAGGGTGGCATCATAGAAATTGTGGCTTCCATCCAGCCAGAAGCCGCCCCCCAGGCAGAGCCCGAGCACCCGGCTCAATGCCCACTCCGCCTCCACGCGGCCGCCCGGACCGTAGCTGCTGCCCTGCTCCGTGCCCTGCGCAACCGTCCATCGTCCCCAGCCAACGGTCCAGGTGGGACCTGCGAAAAGTGTGACTTTCCCGGCGCGGAGACCCAGCCCACCCAGAACCCAGCCGGTCTGCAGGGTCGCCAGAGCGCCGCCTCCTCCACCGACCATGCCTGCATAGCCGGTGCGGAAAACCGGCCGCCAACGACCAGCTCCTTCCACGCCGATGCTCAGTCGCAGCCCTCCTCCGGTGGCGCCCGGTCGGCCGCCCAGCGCGCCCAGTCCGCCCTCCAGGCGAAGCTGCCAACCGGGTGTGGAGGGCGGTGCCTCCAGATCCCCCAGGTTGTCACCGGGCTTCCAGTAGCGTGTCGCCCGAACCTCACCCTGTTCGCCCAGCCACTGCAGCAGCACGGCCTGGTCTCCGGAAAGTTGCTCTTGGAAGCGACCATCCACCTGCACCCATCCCTCTTGGGGACGCAAACGAAGGGGCTCGGCCGCCACAACGGGGCGGGTCTGTAGACCAAGCGTCGTGATGCGTTGGTGAATGAGAGCCGCATCGTTCGGTGAAAGTGGTTCGTTCAGGCAGCCTAAAAGTTCCTGGAGGCCCTCTTCCGACTGCAGTTGCTCCAACTGGGCAAAAAATGCCGGTTTGCCCACCGGAGAGGCACAGGGGGCGGCCAGGGCCAACGCACCGAGCAGCAACATCTGGTCCTCCTAACCGGCTGGCCAAAGATCGTGGCCAGCGATACGGGTACAGGCTGGAGGAGCAGATGCGTCGGATTCCATTTTTGTTGGTAAGTTTGTTGGCCGCCTGTGACGCGACCTGGAAGACCGACGAGGTGGATGCCGACGGCGATGGCTACACCGTCACCGAGGGCGACTGCTGGGATGCGCCCTTGGGCCCGGTTGAGGGTGGCCCGGTGGGCCGCCAGATATTCCCCGGGGCCGAGGACCTTTGGTACGACGGGATCGATGCGGACTGCGCCGGAAACGACGACTTTGACAAGGATGGGGACGGCGAGGCGAAGATTCCCGCCGGTCCCGACTGTTTTGACGCAGTGGACGATGGGAACGGCTTTGTGAATCGGGTGGATGGTCTGGTGCCCTCCAGCGTAAACACGGCCGCAGAAGAGATTTTTTATGATGGCACCGATCAGAATTGCGACGAGGCCGATGGCGTGCAGGAGGGCGACCGTTTTGATGGGGATCAGGACGGGGACGGCTATTTGGTGGCCGACTATCCTTGGGCAGTACCCGGTATGGAGGCCGGAGATTGTGACGATACCAACGGGGCCATTTTCCCCTACCAGGAGGAAGACGTCTGGTACGACGGGGTGGATCTGAACTGCGACGGCAACGACAACGACCAGGACGAGGATGGCTACCCCTGCACCGCTCCCGCGGACGCAGAGGGCTTCTGCGACGGGGACTGCAACGACTCCGATCCCACCCGCAAGCCCGACGCCACCCTGGCCGAGCTCTGGTACGACGGTCTGGACCAGAATTGTGATGGCAACGACGGCGACCAGGACGGAGATGGCTATTGGATCTCCGGCTATGCGGCACTGGCCGGGGTGCCACTGCCCGACTTCGCCGCCGAGGGAGATTGTGCGGATGATCCCCAGGAAGCGCAGGAGAGCCAGAACGGTTTTGCCCCCGTGGACGCCGTTGATGTCTACCCCGGTGCCACCGAGCGCTACTACGACGGTGTAGATGGCAATTGTGACGGTGGGGACGACTTTGATCAGGATGGCGATGGGGAAGATGTGAGCGCCTATCCCAACAATGGCGCCGTCGGTCCCGACTGCAACGATCTGGACGCAGCCATCCATACGGCGGCCACGGAGATCTGGTACGACGGCGTGGACCAGGACTGCGACGCCTGGGA
>JBEIQS010000019.1:0-49896 GCA_040376425.1 Alphaproteobacteria bacterium
CCCGGCTACGACCACATCACCTCGGCCATCGGGGCGGCCGTGATCGGTATGTATGGCACGGCCATGCTGTGCTACGTCACCCCCAAGGAGCACCTGGGCCTTCCCGACAAGGAGGACGTAAAAGCCGGTGTGATCGCCTACAAGATCGCGGCCCACGCTGCGGATCTGGGCAAAGGACACCCCGGCGCCCAGGCCTGGGACGACGCCCTGTCGCGCGCGCGCTTCGACTTCCGGTGGGAAGACCAGTTCAACCTGGCGATGGACCCGGAAATTGCACGCGCCTATCACGACGAAACCCTGCCCGCGCCCGGCGCCAAAGTGGCCCACTTCTGCTCCATGTGCGGTCCGCAATTCTGCTCGATGGAGCTGACACAACAGCTTCGGAACGCCACCGCCATCGAAGAGAAGGCCAAGGAGTTCGAGCAGAAGGGTGGCGAGCTCTACGTTGCGGGTCAGCCCTCCGCTGAATGAGCATTCATTCAGAAGAAGGGAGGGAATAAGGGGAGCTTTCTCCACACCATGCAAGGCGCGTGCGGCCCGAGCGCCGCAAGCGCCTTCGTGTAGGCCCCGGCGTCGCCCGGGTTCCCGGCACCGGTTAGGCGACTTCCATGCCGCTCCTCCTCCTCTCCCTGACCGCCTATGGTGTCACTGAGTCCTCGCTGGTGGGCACCTGGACCATCAACTCCTTTGTCCAGCGTACCACCGACGTTTTCGACGGCGACTTCAACCTGGAGCCCAGCGTGACCGAGGGGGAGGATGTTCCGGTCGATATCACCGGGACGCTCACCTTCGACAAAGACGAAGCCGGGACGGTCAGCGCGACGGACGTCGGCGGCACCGGCGACTACCCGATCATCATGTGGGTGCTGTCGGAGACCAACCTGCCGGACGACTTCCAGACCTACTACGCGGACATCTGTGGGCGGGACTGGCCCTCCCCGCTCAGCGCACCACAGTTGATCATCGCCACCGAATATCTGGCCTTCAACCAGACCTGGTATGCAAGCGGCAGCGGCTCGCTCACCCTGGTCTACTCGGCGGTGACCGACTACAGCCCCACCCAGCGGAGCTGCCAGCTTTCCACCCTTGAGCTTTCGCGCTAAGCCCGCGTCGCCGGAGAAAAACGATGCTGGGAACACTGGTGTTGCCCCTGGCCCTGGCCGGCACACCCACCGTGGTTGTGCAGGAGGATGGCTCCATCCTGGCCACCGTCTCGGTGCGGGCGCCGGTGGAGCTGGCGCGCAGTCGGATCTCCGACCCGGTGTGGGTGGCGCGCACCGATGCCTCGGGCACCACGGTGACGGTGACCGGGCGGGAGGGGCCCTGCCTGCTGTTGGATATGGTGTCCGCCAATGTGGTGGTGGACGTACACTACGCCACGCGGCACTGCCCCACGGCGGAAGGTGTGGCCTCCACCCTGCGCTCTGCGGATGTGTTCACCGCCTACAGCACCTCCTGGCGGGTCACGCCCGAAGGCAGCGGCAGCCGCCTGGAGTACCACTTCTACATGCGGACCAACCTGCTGCTGCCGCAGTCCTTCATCGTGGCCACCACCCAGAAAGGGGTGCGGAACCTGATCGAGCGGGTGGCGGCGGCGCTGGATAGCTGAAAAGCGGCAGTGCCAACACCAGGCGCTTGCGGCGCTCGGGCCGCACGCGCCTTGCGTGGTGTCGAAAAAACTCCCCTTATTTCCAACCCTTCCTCTGAATGAAGCCTCATTCAGGGAGCTGGGGCACCGGGACTTCTGGCGCGGCGGTGTAGGCATTCAGGCGCCGCTGCATCACCTCGACCGCCTCGGCGCTCTGGTCCACCAGCACCACGTTGCGGCCATGTTTGGCAGCCGCTTCGCCAAAAGTGCCGCTTCCGGCAAAAAAATCCAGAAGCCGCTCGCCGGGGTTGGAGTGGACCCGCACGATCCGCTCCAGGATGGCCAGCGGTTTTTGAGTTGGATAGCCGGTTTTCTCTTTGCCGCTGGGGCTGACGATGGTGTTCCACCAGCAGTCGGTGGGCGTCTTTCCGCGCGCCGCCTTGGTGGGGCCCACCAGCTCGGGGGCCATGTAGGGAATCCGGTCGATGTCGTCAAAGCGGTAGGTGTACTTCTTGGGATTTTTGGCGTACCACAAGATGTTGTCGTGTTTGGGGGACCAGCGCCGCTTGGTGCGCCCGCCGTAGTCATAGGACCAGATGATCTCGTTGATAAAACTGTTACGGCCAAAGATCTGGTCACATAGTACTTTGGCGTAGTGTACTTCGCGGTAGTCCAGGTGCAGGAAGAAGCTGCCCGTGGGGCCCAGCAGGCGGTGGGCCTCCTCCAGGCGGGGCTCCAAAAAGCCCAGGTAGTCGTCAAAGCGGTCGCCATAGGAGCGGGTCCCCAGCTTCACACTGCGGTAGCGCCGCCCGTAAAATCCGCCCCGATCGCCGTTTTCGTCGGTGGTGGTCTTGAGCTCGGTGCGGACCTGCTGCTTCCCGGTATTGAAGGGCGGGTCGATGTAGATCAGATCAAAAGACCCGTCGGCGAAGGTGGGCAATACCGTGGCGTTGTCCCCCAAAATGATCTCGATGGACAACCGCCTTCCCCCTCAAACCGCCCGGTCGCAAACCACACAGCGCCGTGGATCTCCGCGGTACATCGCCTGCTTTGCTTTGAAACAGCCCACATGAAAAATCTGCCCGCAGCCATGCACGCAGTCGTTCCGCACGCTCTGGTCCACCGGGCGCGAACAGATGCCGCAGGTGGCCAGGGCCATGGCCACGGGGGCCTCGGCCTGCATCACCTGCACCGGCGGCAGCGGCTCCACCGCCCCCCACCAGGCCAGCCAGCTCAGCAGCACGCCCAACATCCCGGCGATCACCCCCGGTAACGCCTGTGCGACCAGTCCCTGGTAGTCCACGGTGTCCATCTGCCCGGTCGTCGCATAGGAATAGAGCACGGGCGTCAGAAAGACAAAGAAGGAAAGAGACAGTTCCAGAGCCAGTGCGGTCATGGGGATACGCACCCGGTTGCCGCGCCCCCCCCAGGTGTGCCGCGCCAGCGTCCCGCACCACAGCCCCAGTCCCAGCCCCGGCAGCAGCACCACCGGCAGGGACCGGTCGTGGACGACGGCCAGTCCCCAGCCCACCGACCACAACATGACGCCGAAAAGAGAAACCAGAACCTGCACATAGCCCGCACCCATGTAAGGGTGCGTTTCCGGGTACTCCGGTGGCTGCTCGATCACCCCGGAGTCCGGAGGCGGCTGCGGTAGCAGGTAGACCAGCTCTCCGTCGATCACCTGGAGATCCGAGAGCTTTTCGTCGTCGCCCACAAGTCGACCGCGGGCGCGCAGCCAGTACAGCCGCCGCCGCTTGTCCGGCCAATAGGCGTCCAGCCCCGCGTCCCGCGCGATGCGCTGGGTCACGTCTCGGCCCGGAAGGTAGGTGGGAACCTGAAGATCCAGGCTGAAGCTGTTGACGTCGATCACCTGCACACGAAGGCTGACGACGTTCTGCTCCATCAGACGGAGCCCCGCCGGGTGTCCGCTGTGGTCTCCAGCTCCTCGTTGACCTTGGCCAGCGGCTGCAGGAGGCGGTCGAACTTCTCGAACCACCGCAGCCAGATCTCATCCGACTGCTCGGGGCCGGGAACTTCGGCGTGGACCCGCCGAATGAACTCCTTGAACCGGTCCAACCGCTCCGTGGTGGGCGGCAGCGGGTTGTAGAAGTCGTGGGAGTAGCCCACCAGTGCGCCGGCGGTGCGGTACAGCACGCGGTCGGAAGTACCCTCTTCGATCAGAAGGAATTCCGCAGACAACATGGAAGAATAAAAGCCCAGGGTGCCCAGCGACAGCTCCTGGAGCATGGTGGTCCGGAAGAGGTTGTTGATGATGTTTTTGTTCAAACGGATGAACTCAACAACTTTGGGCTTCAGGTAGGACTCGGCGGCGCGGGACTGGCGCCCGGCGCGGGGCACGGGGATGCCGGTGACCTGCACCATCCGGCTGAAGCGCACGTTGATGCGGGTGAGCGCCACCGCATCCGGATGATCCTCTTCCACGGGATGAAGGCGGGGAGCGGCAAACTCCTTGGTCCTTCCTTCCTTCTTCTCGTTGGTGTCGAAGACCGGGCGGTTGCTCTGGTCGTCCGGCGCCTCCACATGGAAGAGCCACAGCATGTACTCCCCGTCCTGCCGGGGAATTTCCAGCGGCACAGCCATGGGCTCGGCCAGGTACACGCCCTGCCCGGCACGGGTCACGCCGTAGCCTGCCTGGATCACGGCAACATACTTGTCCTTCCGCTGCTCGATCTCCACCTGGAGACCCTGCACAATCCCGTGACCGTGCATGTGTACCACATGACGGTGCAGGTTGTTGCGGTGGTAGGTCTGCTCGTCCAGCAGATCGCGGGCCGTCAGTGCAAGGCCCTCGAAGGGGCGCAGCCGGCTGAGATGGAATCGTTCTTTGTGGTCCACGGCTATTCGCTCTTGAACAGAATGGTGAATGTGACGTGGGCGGGCTTTTCGTTGGTGACGATCTGCGCGATACGGCGCAGCACCTGCGGGGCCCTCTCCCCAAAGCTTTTGCTGAAGGCGGGCATCGACTCCAGCTCGACCGCGAAGAAGCTGGTGGCCGCACGCTCGGGCTCCACCAGAAAGGCCGCCCCGGGCTCACGCCGCAGGTAGCGGTCCTCGACTGCGGGGCCGCCCGCCAAGGTGCCTTGACCCAGCACAAAAGGCCGGGGCTTCCGCAGCTCCAGCACCCGCACCGGGGCCGCCGTCAGCACCTGGATCATCTCCTGGATGCCCGGCACCGTACCGCGCGTCCGGTACAGGCGAATGGCCCGACGCACCAGCTCGCGCTGCTGGTGGATGGGCAGCGAAGTATCCAGCTCAAAACCCACCCAGCTTGCGATCCAGGGCAGGAAGCGCGGGTCGGTGGTGGAGGGGTCAATGAGCGACGGTAGCGCGTCGATACGGTCGGTGACCGTCGTCATCACGTGCTGGAAGATGAACAGGAAGCGCCGCAGGGACTCGGCGTTGATGCCCGCAACTTCAGTGGTGTGGACGGTCTGCGCCCCGCCACCCCAGCGGCGCTGGCTGACTTCGTCGGCGCGCACGATGTCCCGACGCTGAGCGGGGACGGCACCCTGGTAGATTCCGGGCAGGTAGCGCAGATAGCCACGCACCGGGACGTGCATCACCACCTGATCGCGCGGGCTGATGGCGCCCGGCGGCCGGCCGTCCGGGGTGATCACTTCGGTAATGGTGGTTACCAAATCATCCGGGGTGAAGTAGGAGGCGGGGCTTCCATCGGGCAGGACCCGCGCCGCGCGCACATAGGTGGGCTCGCCGCCCGCTGCGGGCAGGATCTCGATGGCGCGCACAAAGCCGGGCCGCTCGCCGCGCTGGGTTTCCACCAGGCGATAGGAGAGCGGGTTGCCCAGGTGCCGCTTGAGAAAGGTGAGTGCTTCCCGGATGGGAAAGCTCACCCGCACCACCTCTTCCAGGTAGTGATAGTCCCGGGAGCCGCTGTTGGCGGGAACCTGGGGTTGGTAGGGGCCGGGGAGGTTGCTCACGCGGCGTCTCCGGGCTCCTCAGTGCGGATTCGGACACGACGGATGGCGTAGAGATCATGCTCGACCAACGCCAGCTCTCGCACCCCTTCACCTTCTTCCCAGCCCGGCACTCCACGACGGCGACGCTCGCCGCTCATGTCAAAGAGCTGCACGTCCACCACATGGCGAACTTCGGGAAGATCCAAGACCATCCGGGCGAAGTCCTGAGCGTACAGGGTGCCGCCGAAGGGCCAACCTTCGCGATCCAGGCCGCCCTCGTAGGGGTCCAGGAAGCGCTCTACCCAGTGGGTGGCCACTTCCCGCAGGGCCACAAGGTTGGCGTTGGGGCGCAGGCGCACCGTCACCGACACATCCACCGGAAGGAAGGTTGCAAGCCGTACCTTCGGGATCACGTTCACCAGGCAGCGGCGCTTGATGTAGTTCTGGACGTGATCGCGCAGGCCGGTGGAGAGGAAGGGATCGGGGATACGCTCGCCTTCGCGGCGCCGGGGAAGGATCACCACCTCCACCGTGCCGTCGGCGCCCATCTTGCCATCGCAGGCCGCACGGGCCACTTCTCCCGATGCTTCCCTGGCGATGATGGCAAAATCAGCACGGGTCACCGCGCGATCCCGCGAGGTGAGCAAGCTGGGCGCGCGGCGGACGATCTCCTCGATGGTCTCCGCATCCCGACCGCCCGACGCGGGCAGAAGGTTCTCGCAGCGCACCGCCTCGGCAAATCCTTCGACGATGACGATTTCGCCCGCGGCAACATTCCCCTTTCCACCGGGAATATACTGGTAGTTGTCCACCACCACGTTCGCGCTACCCACCGGCAGCATGCGCCCATGGATCCCATTGCCGAAGGTCAATGTGCCTTCCACCGCATCCACCACAAAGACCTTGTCGTCCTTCTTGGCGGTCAGCAGCTCGGCATCGGTCACCCGCTTCCACTCTTCGAACACCCCATCGCCCGGATCCACGCGGACCTTGACGTCCGAGAACTTTTCGGGGTTCGGAAAGGGGCTGCGCTCGCCTTCCACATGGTGTAGGAAGATCGGTGCCTTTCGAAGCTGGATGCTCTGGTTGGGCACACCCAGACCGGGGTACTTTTCTGTACGCACGGTTACAAGATTGACCACATCCACCGTGTTCAGCAGCAGGTGGGTCACCGGCGGCATCGACGGCATGTGGTCCAGGCCCAGATCGTCGGGGACCACAAAACGCCCGCGCAGCCAGAAGCCATCCGGCATGATCTTGGGCAGGTCGGGAAGGGGGAATTCCAGGGTGCCGGTGCCGGTGAGCTGGTAGGGCAGCACACCCTCGCCCTGCGCGTGCAGGCGACGCCAGGCCCAGCGGCCGTGCTCCTTGGCCTCTAAAAGCTCCCAATCCAGGCGTACACCCTCGGGAAGATAGGTCTCACCACGCGTGCGGAAGTGCAGCACATGGCGACGTCCCGGCGGAAGGGGGCGGTCGAACTGGAAGTAGAGGGCGAGGTTCTCGTCCTTGATGTCCACAAAAGGGAAGTAGGGGTAGAACTCTTCGTTGCGGCCGATGGCGCGGGTGATGATCCGGGTCAGACGCCGGTTGTACTCGCGATAGTCCAACTGGGCCATGCGCGGTGCGGGCAGGGGCTGGTCGTAGGAGCGCGCGCCCACCGCATCCGCCACACCCAGGCGGATGCCATGGATCTTGGGGATGATCGGGAATTGTTGCTTGGCGGCATCTTGACCTGTCAAGGAGCTCTTGATCAGCTCAAAGCGGATCCAGGTGGTCTCCCGGTCGTTGACCACATGGCGGGCCAACCCGCGGAGCTGGGTCTTGGGGTCGATGGCCAGGCGGATGGTGCGCACACCCGCGGTCTTTGCGCCCTCGGGATCGAGGTTGGCGAAGGTGAAAGCCGAGAAGATCTTGTCTTCCGACCAGAGCACGCGCCAATTGTCCTCGGCCCGGTAGGTGAGCTGGAGCAGGTAGAGGGTCTCAGGCTCAGGAATGGCGGTGCCATTCATCTCAAAGCCGATGTCGATCTCCAGGATAACCGGCTGTTGACGCCGATTTTCAAAGAGGTCGGAGCCGATGTACCACTTGCGGGCAATCGTGGGCGGAATCACAGGTGCAAGCTGGAAGGGCGACCAGGGCCCCTCGTCCATCAGCATGACTTCCAAGCGGCGCGGGTCGTCGCCGGCCAGCATGTCCACTTCGATGGGGCGAACCCAGGTGAGATCCAGCTCCAAGCCGGGCATAAAGCCCTGGAGGTAGACCGTCTCGATGCGCTCGGCCCGCAGGTTGTAGCCGTCGATGGCCATGTCGGTCATGGGACCGGTCAGGATCACCACGGTACCTTCGGTGCGGACCCGCTCGCGGGGGATCTCTTCCCAGCCGTCGCGGCGACGGTAGTACCAGCGATAGCGCGGGAGGTAGCTGGTCTTTCCAGCGGGAAGGCCGCGGTCGATCAGACCAAAACGGATGGTCCAGCCACCCCGGATGGGGGGCACATCCTGAAGGGAGAACTCCAAGGTGCGGCCGGTGGCGCGCACTTCCCAGTTGTTGATGGGACGCTCTTCGCCGCCCCGGTCGTCGCGCCAGTGGATCTCCAGATCCTCCAGCATGCGGGCGGCGATCCAGCGCTCGTAGTCCAGGCGCCCACGGACCCACCACTCCGAGTCAGCCAACGGCTCGGGGAAGGGCAGCGGCGAGTTCACCGCAAAGCCGCTCAGCGGGGCCAGGCCGGGTAGGGCGGTCACCAGCGCGGTCTCGGGCATACCCAGGACCTCTTCCGCCTCTACATCCACCGGAATCGGAAACCACCCATCGGGCGTGGGATATTCCCAGATGAAGAAGGAGGTGATGGAGAGGGAGTCGGTGTTGTCGCCCCCGCGCCGCACCTTCAAACGACCGGTAGGTCGGTTGTCTTCGGGGAGCACATCCATCAGGCGGAAGTCGGCGTGGCTCACATAGAGGTATTGGTCCGGGGTGTAGGCATCCGGGCCATATTCGATGGGATCCAGGTCGAAAAACTCGACCCCGCGGCCACCGGCAAAGGCCAGGGCCGACAGGTTGTCGCGCAGGTAGGTGTAGGGCAGCTCACGGACCGCCGGGCGCTTGCCCCCACGCACCGACATCACCCGGGTGATGGTGGCGCCATGGATGGTCACCTGCTCGGTGCTGAGGTAGTCCGCCGCCGTGGAGTCCTCGCGCTGCCGCGTTGCACACCGTGCAAAGGCAGGAAGCTCCACCGCAATCCGCTCCTGCTGACGCAGGGAGAAGGTGAGCGGGGCCACGGCCGGACGTGCAGGCTTCCGCTCTTCCCCAATAAAATTGAGGAAGTGGATGTAGGTCTTGTCCGGGACCTGGTTCAGCCGGAAGATGATCATCTCGGTCATCCAGCCAAAAAGCTGGACGAGGGTCATCCCTGGGTCGGCGTCGGAGAGGTTGGTCCACTCCGGGGTGTATTGGGGGATAAGCTGGCGCGCTTCGCGGAGGATGTCCTCGTAGCGGCGATCGTCGAGGTTCGGGGGCCGGATGGGCATCTGCTACCTGTTCCCGAGGGAGTACGAGAGCGTCTGGACGGTGTCCGTCAGCACCACCTTGTACTCCACCTGCACCCGTACTGCGCCGCCGGGTTCGGGGATGGAGTCCACTTTCAGCACTTCAATCCGTCGTTCCCAACGACGAAGCGCCTCAGAGACGTGGTGCGCGATCACCGCTGCTGTGGCGCGCGTATGGGGGGCAAAAAGATATTCATGTACCCGACAACCGAATTCCGGCAACATCTGCCGTTCTCCAGGTCGGGTACCGATGATGATGGTGATGTTCTGCCGGATGTTCTCTTCAAATTCGGAGAGGGCGACAGAGCCGCGTGCGGGGTCGAACTGAAAGGGAAAGGACCAGCCCCGCCCGAGCTGCTCTTTCGGGTTCGGCATCTCATACCTTGCCGGGGTTCCGTCCGGCGCGGAAAATCGGTCTGGCTTCAGCTCCCGTAGGAGTTGCTGCAGAAGGTAACCTCTGTGACGTAGCCGGACTTGGCCGTAATCATATGGCGCGTGGAGATGATGTAGTACTTGCCGTTGTGCTGGCCGGAGAGCCCCTTGAACTCCACCACCTGACCGGCGCGGAGCTTGTCGTTGCCCTCCACCGTGCAGGAGCCCTTGGCAAACTGCCGGGCCATGCGGTTCAGCTCGGCCTTGGCCAGCTCGTTGGCCTGAGCCTGAGAGGAGACCGGCACATCGGTGATGTAGGCCGTGGAGTCACCAAACTTGCCTGCCGCGGAGGATGCACCGACCTCGCCGCCGCCGATATTCTCGATATCGCCGGTGCTGGCCTTGCCCACAATCTCCTTCTTCTCGCGGATATCCCAGCCACGAACGATGACTTCCTTCACCTGCTCCATGCTGTTGAAGGACATACGTACCGAGCGGATGTTCGCGCCGTCGCCGCCCATCTGCAAGGCAACCGGACCACCCGAGGTGGAGGCCTTCTTGAAGATCAGCTTGTTCTCGTCGACGGTGAGCTGGAAATTGTTGCGGGCCGCAAGCCGCTTAAGGAAGGTGAGGTTGGACTCGTTGCGCTGCAGGGTGTACTCGTGCACCTCGGGCGTGTCGTCCACCTCAACGGAGAGCTTGCTCTCTGAGCCGACGGTCTGAGCGATCTCGCTGTCCTTCTTCTTCTCGAAGAAGCGGGTCTTCCGGCCGCGGGACAGGCGATGCGCATTGTCCAGCGCCCGCACATTGTAGGTGGCGAGGCCGTCCGAACCCCAGGAGGGCTCGACCGCAATGACCTCGCCCTGGAAGAGGACCACGTTGCCCTCGCCCGCTTCCACCTTGACCGGATCGCCGATCTTCAGGTTCCACTCGGGCTGCTTCTCCGTGCCGCCCAGGCGGAAGGTCGCACTTTCCACCATGTCCACATGGTCTTCGATCACCATCGACTCCAAGCCATCCGACTCGGGCTGACGCAAGGTGCGCCCCCCGATGGTGACCCGGTAGCTGGTAGTACTGGAGTGTCCTGCTTGCATGGAAGTCATCCTCCCCGGTCTGGTTCCGGAGCGTAAGAGCGAAGCTCAGAAGCCTGGGATGGCCACCTTGATACCGGTCAGATCCGCCATGGGATCCGCGATATTGTTCATCGCCGCGATGGCCTGCGCCGTCGTACCATGGGCCGAGGCCACCTGCGACAGGGTCTGCCCGCCGAGAACCTCGACCACCTTGGAGGCGCTGCCACCACCACCCGCACTGAGGTTGACCCGGGACTGGCTCAACGAGCTGCCGCCGCCGCCGCCACCCGAGCTCGCAACCACCCACTCCTTCAGCTTCACCGTGCACTTCGCGCGCACAGCGGAGCCGCTGGAATTGAACATCAGGTAGGTCACGTCTACGTTTTCGATCACGCAGTTCATGGTGAAGCTGCCCCAGGTGAAGCAGAGCGCCGGAGGACGCTTCTTCCCCAGCTTCTTCTGCTCACCACCCACCGCAGCCTCGTCGGCGTTGGTCAGCGACAGCAGACCATTCACCCAGGTGGTCTTCACATCGGAGCCATCGTGGGTCGTGTCGAAGATCAGCTCCATCGTGGCGCTCATCGGAGCACCCTTCTGGTACTGAATCGGCTGGGCGGACTCGCCCTGCGTCTCCGCCTCTTCCCAGGTCACAGACTTGCTGACCGAGAACTCCCGGGGATTGTACTGCACCGAAAAATTGGCGCTGGAACCTTCGATTCCAATAAAGGAAGCTTTACCACCCGAACTCATCGGAGTCCTCCATCCGCCGCGAGCGACGGTGTTCGATTTCTCTGGTCACAATCTCGGTAACTTCGCGGCTCAGGGACTCGATGTCCACATGCCGCTGGTGCGCAGGGCTGCCGCCTTTGCCCATCGGCGCCTGACCCTCGGCGCGGGCCGAAGCACTGTCTTCCGCCATACGGACCCGACGGCGCGCGTCGGAGAGGCGGCGTTCTTCCTCGGCAAGGTGAATAAGGCCCTGGAGCTTGCGCACCAGCTTCATCACCCGGGAGTTGCCCACGCCATCCACCGCCATCGCCGAGGCGCCCACACTGCGACCGCCGTGGCGGAAGCTGCGGGTGCGCGCGGGCTGGAGGGGAGCCGCTTCCGGCGCCGCCATCCGGTTGGGGCGGGTGACCGGCGCTTCCGCCAGGGCCCGATCCACTTCCGCGCGGGCTTCGTTGCGGAGCTGCTGCACCACATCGTTGAAAGGCGAGGAGAGAACGGCAGGAATTTCAACCCCGCTGCCCTCGACGCGCTGCACGATCACCCGAACCACTTCTTCCACCGAGGTGGCCCGGGCCAGCGAGGCCACCAGGCTGTCCACGGTGCGCAGGCCAGTGGCCTGCTCGCTGGTGCGTGCAGCCCAGCTTGGAGCAGCAGCGTCCGGCGTTCCCTGCGCAACTTGATGCAGGGTGGAGCCCAGGTCTGCAGTGCGGGCGCTGCTACGCAGCGCTGGGCTGCGGCTCTGGCGAGAGGAGCGGGCCGCACTGCGGATGGCGGCGGGGCTGCTTCCAGCAGAGGAGGCGGCACCACCCACCTGAGCGGTTCCGGTCGCATCTGTAGCCTGTGCTACAGATGCAGCGAGGGGAGCCATCGGCATCAGGGCTGCAGGCGTGGAAGCGCGGCGACCGGGTGCCGCCGTCGGCGCGTCGTTCACCGCAGCGCGGCGCAATGCCCAGCCACTGCTGCGCACCGGGGCTGCACCGCCCTCGGAAGCCGAGGTCACCGGACCGAGGCTCGGCGAGGCGAGGGTGCCCGTGTCGGCCACGGCCACACGGCGGCGTCCACCGGAGCGCGGGGGCGGAGCCCCTTCCATCGCGGTCAGACGTGCCGCCACCACGGAAGGCGCGGTCCCGGGGGGAAGCCCCAGCGCCGCCGCAACTGCGGGGGCAGCCGCCAAGAATGCCTGATCATCCACCGAAGGGACGGCAATTCGCCGCCCGGCCCGATCGCGAATCACCCGCACCGTGCGTGCCACCGAGCGGGCCGCCACAAAGCGACCGCGGGCATCCGGCACCGGCGCCGAGCCGCTGTAGTCACGCGCGGCGAAGCCCGCACCGTCGCCACCCACGGCAGTACCGGAAGCGGTATTATCTGCCGCGGAGCTGGCAAAGAACATGGGGCTGGGGCTGAAAGCCAAGCTACGGCTGCGCAGGGGCTTGAGAGCGGCTTCCAGTGCGCCAAGGCTGCGCTGAGCGGCGCTGTTCTGCATCAACGGAGCACGTTCGCGCTCGATCGCAGCAGCGAGGGTACCCAGGTTGCGACGCGCCGTCTCCTGCATCGCCGGGCTGGCGGCCCGATCCGAAAGCGGGAGAAGCAGAGGCTCCGATGCAGCTTCAATGCGAGAGATCAGCTCATCCAACACCGCCGGATCCAGGCGGGCGGGTACCATCTTGCCGTCCGAACGCAGCGAGGGGGCCGCCGAACGACGCACAGGACCGCGGCGGATTGCCGAGGGCACACTGCGGAAATCTGGAGTAGAAGCTCCAGAAGCCACTGCACGCTCGATGGTGCGCGGCGCCCCTACCGGGCGACTGCTGCGGGCCGGGCTACGGCTGTCCGCAGCGCGGGTCTCCCCACCTTGGGCGACTTCGGGCGTAGCCTCAGAGCCAATCGGAGCAGGAAGAGAGCTGGTTTCTGCCACCGGCAGGCTGCGACTGCGGACGGGCGGCGTCACCGCACCGGTCTGGGACAGACGCTGCTGGACCGGAGAAGTGGTCGCGCTCGGCACATCGGCGCGGGCGCCAATAGCCTCCAGGCGGCTGCGCAGCTCGGGGGCGGCCGCAAGGGCCTGCGCAAGCTCGGCAGGAGCCGCGTCGATCGCCGACTTCAGGCCAGCCAGAGCCGAGCGCCGCGCAACCGGCAAGGCCCGGGTGAGCGACCGGGCCAGGTGGCTGCTGCGGGGAGCAGGCGCCTGGACGGCGTCGGTTTCCGAAGCCGCTGCCGGCACCGCCCCACGGCGAACCGGCGCCTCTTCGCGCGCAGGTGTGGTCTGCACGGCCAGCGGACCCGTGAGCTTGCTCACCGCCACCGGACGGCTGCCCACGGCCAGCGGCCGCTGAGCGATGGTCTTGTCCGAAGCCGCCACATCCGTGGGCGCCACCGCGGGCGTCACCGCGCGGCGCGAGACCGCAGGCGCCGCAGGTGCGGCAACGGGGGTGCGCTCCGCACCGGTTCCGACCGGAGCAAGAAGCGTACGGGCCGAGGAGGAGGTAGAGGCCACCGCCCCAAGGCGCTGAGCTGCGTGGGCCGCACCGCGGGCGGCCGCCTTCTTGGCGCGGACCGGACGGGGCGCTTCGCGCTCGACCACACCCGCGAAGGAGGACACTGGCTCCTGAACCGCGCCGATAGGCTGCGGAAGTACGGCCTCGGGAGCAGACGGAAGGCTGGGACGAGCCGTGGCCTTCGGAGCAACCGCACGCTCATTGGCACGCTCCACCGCCGGGCTCTGCTCGGGGGCAGCGCGGCTGGAGAGGAAGCGTCCACCGGTCTGCATGGGCTCGCTGGCCCGCGGGCGCTCGACCGGAGCGGCTTCCACGCCACGGATCGCGGCACGCGCAGACGCTCGCAGCGGCGCAGGAGCAAGCACCTCCGGCGCCTCCTCTTCCACCTCGGGAGCATGTGTAGCCTGGGCTACAATGTTGCGAGCAGGGGCGTTGGAGGCAGATTTTACGGCGCTGCGCTCTACGCGAGCCACCGCAGAGGGCGCTCCTGCACGGGCAGTCGCCTCGCTCGCGGAAGGTGCGGCGACCGTCGGTAGTTCCGCACGGGCGGGAACCGAGGAGCGACCGGCGACGGCAGAGGCGGAACCCGCAGAAGCGGGAGCCGCCGTCGACACCACAGCGGGAGCCGCCGAAGAAAGCACCGACGCAGAGGCCACTGGGGGCGCGGTCCGCTCCGAAGTCCGACTACCAACCACCGGGCTGCCCGCCCGGGGGGAGGCGACCGGCGTGCTGCCGGCGGAACCAGAGGTACGAGCGGCCTTCCGCGGGCGAGACGCCGCACGGGAAACCGCACGCGGAACCAGACTGCCCGTACCACTCTCGGCGGCAGGCTCAGCCGCGGGAGCCGCGGGAGCGACCACGGCCATGCTGGGCGAACTGCCAGAGAGGCTGCGCATCGCACCGGAGGCCGCCGGGCTCAGACGCTCTACGGCGCGGCGCGCGGGGCGGGGCTTGGCACCGGGCGAAAGCTCTGCTTCCACGCGCGGATTCAGCGCGTGGAGCACACGTTCTACCAGGGGCGCAGGGGCATCCGAGAGCAGCTCGGCAAAAAGCGCACTTTGGCGAACCTGATTCGCCGGAAGGCGCTTTTCCAGGGCCTTGGCCAGCGGCGAAGCACTGGCCGCTGCCTGGCGCATGCGGCTGCCGACACGGTCCAGCGGGCGGGGGCGGACAGGAGAGAGACGAGGAGTAAGAACCTCTTCTTCCACCTCAGCCACGGGCGCCGCAGCGCGAGCCGGTGCGGCAACGGAAGCCCGCTCTGCTGCACGGCTGACAGGTGCGCGGGGAGGAGCGGGACGCGCCGGGCGATCATCGGCGGCGGCCATCGGCGCGACCGGGCGGCTGGGGGCCACACGCTCGGCCACCTGAACCACCGGACGCTCGGCCTCAAAACGGGCCACTTCGTCCAGGATCGCGCGCCCTTCTTTGCTGCCTTCCAAGAGGCTGAGGAGCGCACGTGCTTCCGAACGTCGCTGCGGCGCTCGCAAGCGGCGAGGAGCGGGAAGCCCTTCGGTAGAGGGGGGGGCCTCAGGGGTGGGCGCCTGAGGCAAAATCAGACCATCGGCCTGAACAACAGCCGAGAGCCGGGGAGTGGCCAGCTTGCCTTCGCCGGGCCAGCGGCGGGTGAAGGCCCGCAGCTTGGGCTGGTGCCGGCGCTCCATCGCAGCCGTGCGCCGGTCACGACGCCAACGCGCCTGCGCAAGACGACGCATGAGCGCGTAGAACGGGGCCGCGGAGAGGAAGGTGAAATCCCCCTCAGTCGTTCCTTCCGAGCCTGGAAGCTCCGGAATAGCCGAACGCATGAGCATGGCGGTGACCAGACCCACCTTCGGCTTCCGCGACTGCCGTTCGGCAATACGGGAGACGGTGCGTTCACCGAGGGATTTACGAGGGGAGCCTTCTTCCAACATCGGTCCTCCGACCAGCTCCAAAAGGATCAGGTGATCTGGATGCCGTTATGAGCGATCTCCAGAGATTCCACAGCAATCTCGGAGCCGGCCGAGGCGAAGGACGGACCTTCCCACGAAACCGGCCAACCTTCGATGAAGTTGTAGCGACGCACTTCGTCGCCACCCATGGTCTTCATCACAATCGCGCCGTTCCGGCGCTTGCCAAAGCTGAACGAGTCCTGGAGGATCTCGTTTCGCCAGGTCAACATCGTGGTATCAGCGGTGACACCGTAGCGAAGTACGATGTTCTCCCACTTGGACTGCCCGGGGACTTTGTGGACCCGGTGGTTCATCCCACCTTCCTGGATCTCAAAGGGCTCGGTCGTGGTCTTCAGACCGCTGCATTCCATGAAGTAGCCGACTTCGGTGCCGCCGATTTCCAGGGCAAAGACGAAGTTGCCCTCCGGGTCCGCAGTGCGGGGATCTTTGCTGCCGCCCGTAGTGGCCGCCGCATGGCTGCTGGCCCCGCGGTAGGAGCCGCCGGCCGCGTCCGGGGTGGAGCTGTACTTCTTGCTGCTCTCCCCGAAGTCGGTGGGCTCGTCAATCGAAGGCTGAGAGCCGGGACGACCACTGCCCTTCCCCGCTTCGGCCTTCATATCGTTGTAGCCACCTTGAGAGGCACGACCACCCCCCATTCCCGGTCCTCCGTTCAGCTCAAGGCTGGGCTGACCGGGATTCCGACCTTTGCCGCTACCTACCCAAGACCTTTCGCTCATCGTGTACCTCCTGGCAGCTTAGGACTCACTGGAGCCCAAGCGCAGATCGATCAAAATCCGCTCTGTGGTTCCCACCGGCTTGAGGGCCACCTGGACATTGAGCTGTCCAGCATCCCGAAGCGCGAGGGGGTTCGTCGACTCACTACATTCTACTGAATATTCTTCCTGAGATCGAGTCCCCGCAAGAATTCCTGCCTGCCAAAATTGATCCAGGCGAACTATCACGTCTCTTTCTATGATTTTCCAGAGTGAGCGATTATTGGTCTCGAACACGACCCACTCGTTGTCACGCCTCAATTGCTCCGTGATCATAGAGACGATACGCCGGCTATTCACGAATGTCCAGCGCGGATCAGTGGACAGCGTCCGTGCCCCCCAGACGATCACACCACGCCCCGGCTGGACCAGGATCGGGTTGATTCCGGCGTCCTGCACCCGGCCGGCCTCGTCCCAGCTCAGATCCACCTCGGTGTGGGTGGTGCCCCACAGCGGCAAGTTGGCGGGCGGCCAGCCCACACCCGAGGGCGCATGTTCGCGCTCTACCCGGGCATAGAGTCCCAGAATGGCGCCAGAGGGTGGGAAGAGGTCGTCACCACGCTGCAGCCAGGGGTAGTAGACCGCCCCAAAGCCATCGGTATGCGGATCTTTGCCACGAAGCTGGGAGAGCCAACGCTCCAGCAGCTCGGCGTGCAGGCCGCGCGGGGCGTCGATCACCAGAAAGCGGTTCACCATCTCCCGGCAGTGCGCCAGAAGCAGGCGATAGAGCGCATCCGCCTCGGAATAAACCAGGCCAGAGCGGGTGATCTCGCAGCGCATCAGCGCGGCGGAGGGTACCGCCACCAGCGCGATATCTTCCTCTGTTCTCAGGCGATCAAACAGCGGAAGCAGCGGCCCGTCCGAAGAGGAGGGCGCCTTGAGGTCATCCAGGTGATCGATGCACACCGCAAACAGGTGCACCGTGTCGCCACCATTCTCAAAAAAGCAACGAACCGACCGGGTGGTCACCGGGTCGTACAGATAGGCCAGCGGATGATCCTGCAGGTCGCTGACGCGACGAGCGATCAGCTCGACGAAGTCGCCGGAGGAAGCGCCCTCCGGCCACCGGTCCTGCGGAATAAAGGCGATCATCGCGGCAATATCACAGCGTACCACCCCCGAAGTACGGGATGGGAGGGACGTGTGCTGGATACTGATTCCGGGGCGCATCACTCCTCTACTTCGGCGCGTTGATCTTCTCGTTGATAGCCGAGATCTCTTTGACCCACTGGTGCCGCTCCTTGTGGGTCATCTCCATGACCCGATCCCGATCCCAGTGAAAATGGTAGGCGATGAAAGCTACCTCCTTGAATATGTTCTCAAGGGGGTAGCTTACGATTCCCCCAGGCGTCCATACTCCTTCTCGAACTTCCCGCCGCAGTGCGGGCAGGAAACCGAGATGGTTGCTTCATCTTCGTTGATGCGGTTGTACATCTCTTCCAGGAAGCGCAGATCCCCGGCGAAGAGGTTCTCGACCACACCGGTGTTGACCTCGCCCAGGGTACCCAGGCGGGTGACCACGCGGGAGAGCAGCACGATGATCAGGTAGGCGCGGTTGCGCTGGACCCGCATGTCGGAGAGGGGGACGATCTCGTCCTTGGCGTTGGCGAGGCGCATGACGCCTTCACGGTGCAGCACGCCGTCCTTGTCCACATAGCCACGGGGAAGAATGAATTCGTACTCGGTCTTGAATTCCATGACCTACCTGCAAAAGGAGAGAGATTCGGTTCACTGAAGGCAGCAGCGGGGGCCGCAGCCCCCCTCTGGTGCCCCCGGTGCGGTAAGGGGGGCGCCTCCGCCCCGGAGGCGGAGGCTTTTGTAGCCTGGGCTACTCTTCGACCAGGGCGCCGCCGTCCCACTGGCCGATCGTGAAGATCACGAACTCGGCAGGCTTCACAGGGCAGATACCGATCTGCACGTTGACCTGGCCCGCGTCCACGAGGTAGCGGGGATTGGTCTCGGTGTCACACTTGACGTAGAAGGCCTCTTCGGGGGTCTGCCCGAAGAGCGCGCCGGAGCGCCAAACCCGCATGAGGTAGGCACGCACGTCGCGGGTGAGCTTCTTCCACAGGGTCATGTCGTTGGGCTCGAACACCGCCCACTGCGACCCGATCAGGATGGACTGCTCCACCATGATGAAGAGGCGGCGGACGTTGATGTACTTCCACTCGGGGTTGGACATGGTGGCGAGGGTACGCGCGCCCCACACCCGGATGCCGCGATCCTTGAAGATGCGGATCACGTTGATGCCCCGGTCGTTGTACTGACCCTGCTCCAGACGGTTGATGTTCTGGGACAGGCCGGTGATGCCCATCACGATCTCGTTCGCAGGCGCCTTGTGCACGCCGCGCTCGGTATCCACGCGGGAGTAGATGCCCGCCATGTGCCCGGAGGGAGGCACAAAGAGCTCGTTCTTCTCGCACTTGATCAGCTTGCGGCGGTTGGGGCCGGTGACCTTGATCTGCTCTTGGTTGCCGGTGAACCAGGAGGGCTTGGTGATCTTCACCCACGGCACGTACAGCGCGCCGTAGCCCTTCTGAGAGGCGGGGGCGTCCATTGCGCCGTCGGAGACGATGGGGCCGTCCAGAAGTGCAAAGCGATCCTTGCGGACTTCGCACAGCTCCAGCATCTCGCGCTGCTGGTTGGCATTCAGGCCGGGGGCGACCATAAGGGCCATGTCATCCACGTCGTCGAAGGCGTAGAGACCGAGCTTGTCCGCCTGGTTCTCGCGGATGGAGCAGTCCAGGTCCTGGGCGCCCATCAGGTAGACGTAGCACTTGCCGCCGCCGTTGTCGTAGAAGCCGTTGACGCCCGCCACGAAGTTGAAGACGGAGGGCTTGGAGAGCCAGTCCCGGAATTCCTTCTTCAGGGCTTCGTCGGAAGACAGCGCTTCGTACACAGCGTCGGCCGCTTCGTCGGGATCGCTGATGTTGCGACCCACGAGGTCTTCGACGGGACGGCTTTCCACGAGGTACTGAGCGAAGTAGCTCTGCAGCCAGCGGAAGAACTCGGCCTTGTTGGTCAGACCAACGGGAGGCACGGAGTACTCGGTGCGGAGTGCGGTGCCTTCGGTGGACTTCACTTCGTAGCCGTAGGCGCCGAGGATGTCCGACGCGGTCTTGGCCTGCACCTTCTCCAGGGGGAAGGTCTCGTGGAGCTGGTTGAGCAGCTTCTCAACGGCCTGATCGTCATCGCTGACCACCTTGCCTTCCACGTTCACCACCACATCAGCCACTTCCAATTCCTTGGTGGCCCAGGTGATCTTGGTGCGCTTCACGGTACCGGCGGCTGCCTCGAACTTCGGGGCATTGGGGCCGGACTTCGGAGCGCCGTACACTTCGAAGTACTTCTTGACGTCGCGCACATCTTTGCGGGACAGCTTGAAGGTGGTGGCAAGGGCGGTGGTGGTTTCGTTCCCGTCGCCTTTGATTCCGCCCTTCTCGTCCACCAGTTGCGGAAGTACTTTGCCGCGAAGGGTGCGCTTGCCGTTGCTGACCGTAATGGCCACGGCATCGTTGGTGGGGCGGTACTCAAAGAGTCCGATGAACCCCGGGACCGAGGTGGATACCGAAGCAATCGGCTTCGGGCCACTGTCGATCTCGCGGATATATACGCCTGGGGTATGGTATTCCATGGTACCTAGTCCTCCGATTCGTTAGATTCATCCTTGCGGATTCGGTGCGGCAATGGCCCGGGCAGCTTTTTTTGACCGGGTGATACGGGGGTACCCCGCACCCGGCCATTCGGGGAGTGCCCCGAAGCCGGGCCGGAGGGGGCATCCCTCCGCTCCAGGCGATCCATCCGAACGACGGATCCCCCAGAACTCTTGTAGAGTGGACCATCTAGCGCCATGCGCGCCCGGTACGTCAAGAAGGGACGGTAGGGCGCTTCATGGAGCGTGAAGAGATTAATGGCGTCTCCAACGGTCAGATCGTCTACCAAGGAAAGTGAAACCTTTTCCATGTAGAGACCGTCATCCTCGTCGTCGTCTGCGCCAGGCTCGCCATCGAAGCGGTTGGGGTCGTAGGTACGCCCCAGGCTGTCCACTTCGCGACCGTCGGGCAAAGCAAAGCGCCGCGGCCGGTAAATCAGGTGCGTGGCCTCGTTCAGACGCAGCATCATCCAGCCCAGAAGACGCTCCGCATCCGAGCGGAACTTGGAGTGGACCCCCAGCAAATAGTAGACATCCACCACAATCGGCGGCCGGTGGTAGTAGATCTCGGACTTCTCGTCTTCCGGGTCCTGCTTCACAAAAACAGGCGCCAAACGCGGCCCTTTTTGATTCATCAGGTTCGGGTTCTGGGCCACCCGATACATGTAGATGTAGATGACCTCTTCGCGATCCTTGGGGATAAACTTGAGGTCTTCTTCCAGACGTGCCGGAGCTTCCCAGCCACGCATGCCGTCCAGCAGGAATTTATGGAGGTGCTCGGTAGTCTCGCCTACAACGTTTCTGCCCGACATGGGCCCGGCGCCCTCAGGCGAAACGGCGCCAGGGCGCCAGATCGGCGGCTGTGGGATGGCCTGGGTCATTTCCGCTCTCCCGGAAGAAGCTTCCAGCGCGAGGGCAGCACCGTGAAGGCGCGCGGCCGCTGCTGGGTGGGTGAGGCCACTTCCGGACGTTTCCACTCGGCCTTCGCGTCGCGGACTTCCTGCTTCCAGTCCACCCGCTCCGCGCGTGGTTCCTGCTTCTCCATGTAGGTTTGGCGCGTTGGACGCACTGTATTCAGCCGATAGGGATGCCGGACCAGCCGGATCAGGGCGGGCGCATTGGGCGCAGGCCGAGCGAGGTGGCTGTTGTTGCGCAGCGTCGGTTCCTTCCGCCCGTCCTGCAGATCGCGGCGGGGAATCATCTCTTTCTTATCCGGCTCTTCCGAACGCCGAAAGACCATGGCCACCCACTCCTCCTCTTCGAAGAAGCGCTGTCCCGGCAGTGGTCGCTGCAATCTCTGGCGAGGGTCGAATGGCACGCCCAGCCATTCTAAACAGGTCAGGCGCTGCGGAAAGGGGGCGAGACGAATTTTCTTTCTTCTTCTCCTTTCTATCCGACGGGGAAGCCCATCGGATAGGAGAGTCACATGGACCGTCAGCGCCGACTTTCGGGGAGCACCGACCGCCTGACGCGGGTATTCCGCGGGGCCAAGGGTATGATGGGAGATGTGGGCTCCCGCGAGCTTGCACGCCTGGGAAAGCTGATCGGAAACGATGAAGCACTGGCGATGGTAGCGCGGGCCGAGGCCCAGCGGGATGCACTCTTGGAGTTCATCCGCGAGCGGCTGCGCACCATGATGATGGTGCAGCAGCTCGAAAAGAAGGCCATGACCGAGCGTCCGGACTGGGCGCGCAAGGTGGGCCTGGGAGCACCGGGCTTCAAGCTGCCGGATCCCTCGCGCTGGAAGCAACCGGCTGAGCTGTACCGGAAGGCCGCAGAGGCGCTTTGCTCGGGCCAATTGGGCCGGGCCGCCGAGGTGATGGACAAGGCGGTGGAGGCCGAGCGCATTGCCTTTGAGTCGCTACCGCAGCAGGTAGAGCTGAACTCTCAACTACAGAAGCCCGAAAATACACCTGATGAGCGCGCTTTTGTAGAGGAGGGAGCGGGCTGCAATCAGACCACCGCTCCCGATGTTTTCGCCACTGCGGACCGCATCATTGCGGGCGCAAATAGTATGGGGCCGGTGGGCACCCCCTGGGTGCAGAAGCCCCACGCCTGGTGGGAGGTGGACGAAGTCGAAGATCCCGAGAAAAAGAAGGCGAAGAAAGGGGCAGAGGGAGAGGCGAAAGCTCCCGAGCGGGCCCCGTCGCTGGGCCCTACTGCCGAGGAGCGCACTGCAAAGGAAGCGGGGAAAGAGGCGGAGAAGTCGCCCGATCAGCAGGTGGCACAGGATCTGGGGCTGAAACAGGATCAGCAAAAGGGGCCGGGGGTGGACGAGGCGGAGCCCGATCGCAAGGTTGCGCGCCCGTTGGCATCTCGTTGGTGGGGTAAAAAGAGAAAGGAGTAGGCCATGGAGTCGGTAGAGCAGCTCTTGGAAAAGCTGGTGGCCTTTCCCACCATCAGCGACCGCCCGGTGACCGGCATCGCAGCCTGGATGGCGGAGCGGCTGGAGCATATGGGGCTGCGCCCCGAGCTGATTGCCGGTCCGGGCGAGGGAAAGTGCAACCTGGTGGTGCGCGCGGGCCCAGCCGACACCGAAGGACTGGTGCTCTCCGGGCACATGGATGTGGTCCCGGTGGCGGGGCAGCCCTGGACCACCGATCCCTTCGTGCTCACCCGGCGCGAGGATCGCCTCATCGGCCGGGGATCCTGTGACATGAAAGCTTTTCTGGCCGCCGTGCTCTATGCACTCCCGACCCTCCCCCTCCAGAAGCTCCAGAAAGAGCTGGTGCTGGTCTTCACCCACGACGAAGAGGTGGGCTGCTTGGGCTCCCGGGCGCTGGTCGATCTGTATCAAGAGCAGGGCAAAAGTCTCCCGAATACCTGCCTGATCGGCGAGCCCACCTCCTTCAAGATTTTCCGTATGCACCCTGGCCACGTCGCCTTGCGCATCTATTGTGCGGGCCGCGCCGCCCACTCCAGCAAGCCCGACCTGGGCCGCAACGCCATCCTCAAGGCTGCCAGAGTGATCGCCAAACTCGAAGATATTTCCGATGAATGGCGTCGAGACATCCGTTTTCCCGATATGCTCGATCGCCCCTTCGTGGTGATGAACATCGCCAAAATTCAAGGCGGATCGGTCGTCAATATCGTCCCCGATAGCTGCGTGATCGAGGTGGGCTTTCGCCCTCTCCCCGGCATGGATGCGGAGGCCCTCTACCAGCAACTCCGCGAGCGGGTGGAAGCCTTGGGCGATGTGCGCGCCGAGCTGGTGCGGGTCACCCCTTCGCTGCATACCCCGGAAGGCACCCCCCTTCAGGGTCTGTTGACCCCATGGGCCTGCGACCACCGAACCGCTGCCGCGGCCTTCGCCACGGATGGCGGCAACCTGGAGCGCCTGGGCGTCCGCACCCTGGTTTTTGGCCCGGGCAGCATCGACGTGGCCCACCAGGCCGACGAGTATGTGCCGGTGGGCGAGCTGCACCGCGCGGTGGACGTGGTGCGCGATGTGGTGCAAAAAGTGTGTTTGTAGGGGGCTATTGGGCCGGGACAGCTACTGAAGGTTCGGGGGCCGTTGCGGCCGCCGGCACCTCCGCAGGCGGCTCCTCGTTCTTGGGCGGCCGCGACACCTCCACCATACTATCGCCAAAACGGGGCTTCGGATCGCCTAATTTGGTGCCGATCGCCTTCAGCCAGGTATCCAAAAAGGCTTTGCGATCCCCCGTGGTGGTGGTCAAGCGCATCCACGAGGAGTGGATGGTCAGCCCTTCGGTGATGGCGATGGCACAGTCGCCGCCGTCGCGATCGTAGATCTCAAAGGTCCAGCACCCTCCAAAGTCCGCGCCCTGGTCCACCACACAGCGCACCATACGCCGCCCCTCCAGGCTCTCCACCGTCTCCAGGGACACACTGCGGCCATCCACCCAGGTTTCCCGCCACACTTCGTGGCCACGCACCTTGGGGAGCTGCTCCATGCCCTTCAGGTCCGGGCGCCACCCCGGGGAGCTGCCGAAGTCCGTGGCGACCTTCCACAGCTCGTCGGCACTGTGCCCGTGATAGCGGGCCGCACGGACGATCTTGTGGTTGACCGGAATCGCCGCTTTCCAGCGCCAAAATCCCAGACCACCCACTACCGCCGCCGCCAGCAGCACCGCGATCAGAATCCGCTGCGTCACTGCTGGTTCCGGAAGAAGAGCAACGAGCCGGTGTCCCCCGCCCCTGCCAGCCACAGATCGTCGTCCCCATCTCCATCGCGATCTTCCACCAACATCCCCGTACCAAACATATCACCCATCACTACGGAAGTGAAGTAGGGCACCCCCTCCACCGGACTGTGGTCGCCGCCCGCATAGAGGTCGGCCAGCGGCATCCCGGCGCAAGAGCCGGTGTACAACATGGTATCATTTCCCGGCGTACAGACAAGCAAATCCATGTTCCCGTCTGCGTCCAAGTCGATGACCTGGCCGGCCCAGAGTGCGGCGTCCGAGGCCGGCCCGGTCAGGGTGGTCAGCGCGTTGTTTTCAAAGCTGTCTCGGTCCGTCGGCATCGCATTCAGCAGCCAGACCCGACCCTTGCTGCTTTCCGCAGCCGAATTGGTCACCAGCGCTTCGTCGCGGCCATCGCCATCCTGGTCGCCGATCGTGGAGATGTGCGTTGCGGCGCCATCGCTGCTGATACCGTCCAGATCATCCAGCGACAGGCTGCCGCCGGTGCGCACCAGATCGCCTTCGGCGATGCGCATCGAATTGAAGCGGGAAGCCGTGGAGATGCCCAGCTCGGGATAGCCGTCGCCGTCCAGATCGCCCATTGGACCAGCAACATTGACGGTCAACGACGAGGAAGAGAGGCTCAGGTGGGAGACCGTGAGATCGCTGTCCACCAGGATGTCCAGCCCCGATAAGGTGGGGGAGTAGGCCAGGACTTCGTCCTCGCCCCCGTTCAGGTCGGGGAAGGAGCTCACCACCAGCCCCCCGCCGCTTGTGGTCACCGCCGCACCCTCTGCCGGGGTCAGCGCCGCGCCGCCCACCAGCGCGCTCTGGTTGTAGACCAGCAGCCCGCTGACTGTGCCAACCACCAGCCGCCCCCCGCGGCTGAGGGTGCCCGCACCCACGTTGTAGATGGTGTCGTCGCCCTGGATGGTGGCCAGGGATTGTGTAGTGTGGGATACAAGCCCATCCAAGATAGGAACAACGTAGACTTTTCCGTAGCCGCTGCTCCAGCCCGGCACCCCGACCGCCATGTCGTCGCTGCCGTTGCCGTCCAGGTCAGAGAGCGGGGCGAAGGCGTAGCCGAAATTGGCGTCCGTCGCGAAATTGCTGCCGTAGTAGTTGCTGGTTCCCCGCCGGGTGGTCATCCGGTCGGTGGTGCCGTCGCAGTCGTTGTCGTAGCCGTCCCAGATTTCATCGGCCGTGCTGTTCACAACCGGGTTCAGGTCGTCGCAGTCCGGACCGCCGTTGCCGCTCCACTCCTCGCCGTCGCCGTCCTGATCGTAGTCGTTCAGGCCGTCGCAGTTGCTGTCGATGCCGTCGTACCAGGAATCCTCCGCGCCGGGGTGAACGGTGGGGTCGGCCTCGTCGCAGTCGTCCAGGATGGGGTAGCCGTCCCCATCGCAATCGTTGGGCAGCTCGGAGGTACCGTCACAGTCGTCGTCCAGCCCGTTGTAGCAGACTTCTTCAGCGCCCGGGTGAACGGTGGGGTTGTTGTCGTTGCAGTCGTCGCCGTCGCCGCCCGTGCCGATGTAGCCGTCGCCATCGACATCGTTGATGTCTTCGCCGTCGCAGTCCTGGTCTTTGCCGTCGTAGGGAACTTCGCGGGCGCCGGGGTAGGTGTAGGGGTCGTTGGGGTCGCAGTCGGCGCTATCGGCGGTGCCGTCCCCGTCGGTGTCAACGAGCACCGGCTCGGAGTCCACGGGGGTGGAGTCATCGGCCGGGGTTTTCCCGCCGTCGCAGGCGGAGAGCAGCAGGAAGGGGAGGAGGAGGAAGCAGCGCATGCCGATGCGCTAACCCGGATGTGGCAGGCCCGCCGTTTCCATCCGACGCGAGGCCACCCCTAACAGCACCGCCGCCAGGACCAGCGCGATCGGACAGACCACCAACGCGATGCCAAGTTGCTCGGGGTGTTCCTTGCCACCCAGCATGTCCGACAGTTTCCCTACGATCGGCGGCGCAATTCCGTAGCCGATGCCGTTCACCACGAAAAAGTACACCGCCACCCCCAGGCCGCGCAGCTTGGGGCCCACAATGTCGTGTACATCCGCCGCGGCGGGCCCCAGCCAGCCCAGCCCGAGTCCAGCGAGTAGGAAGAAGCTGGCTTTCATCACGGTCAGGTCGCCCGAGTACAGCAGCGCCAGCCACAGCGGCACACACAGCAGCGCCAACAGGGCGCCATAGCGAAGTCGTCCACCTTTGCCGGTCTTTTTGAAGCGATCGGCCACCGCCCCACCAAAGGCCGTGGCCAGGCCGCCGGAGATGGCCATCGAGGTGCCGATCAGCACGCCCACCTCGGCAAGTGGCACCTTGTAAGCCTGTACCAGCAGCGAGGGAATCCAGATCGACAGGCTGTTGGCGGCCACCGCCATCACCGCGTAGCCGGTGACGTGCCAGCGCAGCACCGGCGAGTGCAGCAGCATGCGCCAGTCCACGGGGGCGGCACTCTCGGCTTGAGTGCCTTTCACCTCGGTGGTTCCACGCTCGGGCTCGGGAATCAGCAGCACCAACCCCGCAAAAAAGATGCCTGGAAAGCCGAGGGTGTAAAAAGCCGCCCGCCACCCCCACTCTGCCCCAAGCTGTCCGCCCAGGAAAAAAGCGGCCGCCGCCCCCAGCGGAATGCCCGCCGAGTAGGCCGACTGCACCGTTCCCCGGCGTTCGGGCGGGAAAAGATCGGAGAGCAGCGACATGGCGGCCGGGCCCAGCGTGGCCTCGCCCACACCCACCATCACCCGACAGAAGAAGATGCTCCAGAAGTCGTTGGCCACCCCGGTCAGGCCCGAAAACAGGCTCCAAATCACCAGACCCGCTGCAATCATCTTCTTCCGGCTGACCCGGTCGGCCAGCCGGCCGAAGGGGATACCCAGGATGGTGTAGAAGATCACAAAGGAGGTGGTGCCCAACAGTGCCAGTTGCAGGTCATCAAAAACAAGCTCTTTCTTGATCAGGGGAAAGAGGATGTAGATCAGCGTCCGGTCGAGGAAGTTCAACAGGTAGACCAGACAGAGCAACACCAGGGAGGCCCAGGCGGCGGGGGTCGGGGAGCGGTTCACGGCGGCGTCCATGCTGTCTTGCAGCATAGCATTTTTGCTGCACAGCAGCAAGGCCTCAGCGACGTTTCAGGCGTCGGGCGGCTTCGCAGCCATCGGCATAGCCCAGCTCACAGGATTTTTTGGCGTCGGCAACGGCCCCTTCCATGTCTGCGAGGTTGTACTTCGCATCGCTGCGCAGCTTGTAGGCGCGCCCGTTGCGGGGTGCCAAGGCGATCAGCAGGTCCGCGTCGCCCAAGGCCTCGGGATACATCTCTTCTTGCAGATAGATAAAGGCGCGATAGTCCAATGCTTCTACATTCTTTTCGTCGGCAGCGATGGTCCGTGAAAAATCCTGGAGGGCCAGGACATTGTCCTTCAGCTTCACAAAACAGCGCCCCCGAAGCATCGGCGCCTCGGCGTTGTTGGGGATCAGGATCACGGCCCGATCCAGGGCGTTGATGGCATCCTGGCATCGGCCCGCCCGAAACAGCTCCTTGCCCTGAAACAGAGCCTCTTCGCCCGATTTCTGGTTCTCGGCCTCCTGGGCCTCAGCCTGCTGCATCTCCCGCTCGATGCGCTCCCGCTCTGCACGACGCTCAAAGATGTTCTTGATGGTCCAGGTACCCGCAAGGGCGATGATGACCCCGATGGCCAGGGCCCCCATCCCGAGCGCGAAGAGTCCCCCCACCAGCCAGCGTCGCCGATGGGCGGCCCGTTCCCGCTTTTCGTCCGTCTCCGACTCCTGAAGTGACCGCATTGCAGCCTCTGCCTGGCGCTCATCTAACCCTGTTGTGCGGAAAAGCCTCAAGCGAAGCACTCCCCCTTCCGTATGCTCTCTTGTGAGGGAAACCTCTCTCCTTGCGGCCTTCTCCTGGCTTGAGTCTTTCGCGGTGGGCCTTGGGCTCCTGATCAGGGAGGGCGCTTCTCCGCCCGGGGATCTTCGGATCCCCGGGCCTTTCTTCGTTAAGACCGGGCTTCCTGCAGCAGCTCGGCCGCGGCTTTCCGGGTGGCTTCGCTCACCTTGAGGCCCCCCAACATCCGTGCCACCTCCTCCAGGCGCTCAGGTGGCGACAGCCGCGCGATGGCGGAGCGGGTGCGCCCGTCGCTCACACCTTTGCGCACGTGAAAGTGCAGGTCGCCGTAGACAGCGATCTGGGGGAGGTGGGTGATGCAGAGCACTTGAGAGTGCAGAGAGACCTCGCGTAATTTCTGAGCGATCACCTCGGCGATGGCCCCGCCGACGCCGGTATCCACCTCGTCGAAGACATAGAGCCCTTTGGGCCCCAGACCCGAAAGGGTACGCTTCAAGGCCAGCAATGCGCGTGACAGCTCGCCACCACTGGCCACCTTGCGCAGCGGCCGGGGCTCCTCGCCCCGGTTGGTAGCGATCAGAAACTCCACACGATCCATGCCGGTAGGCCCGATGTTCTGCTCGGACAGGGGGTCCACCTCGACCAGCACCCGCGCATCACCCATTCCCAGGGACTGGAGCTCGGATGTGATACAAGCACCCAGCTTTTCCGCGTTCAGATGTCGTTTTTCAGAGAGCTGTCGCGCCAGGGCCCGGGCATGATCACGCGCGGCAGACCACAGGCGATGCAGGCGCTCGCGGCTGTCTTCCGCCCCGTCCAGGGCGGCCAGCTCCTCTTTCAATGCGCGGCGATGCTCCAACATCATCTCGCTGCTTCCGCCATACTTGCGCAGCAGCCGACGAAGCTGGTGCAGGCGCTCCTCCTTGACGGCCAGGGCGTCGGGGTCCATCCGCACGCGCTCGGCATAGCGACGCACCTGGCGGGCGGCATCCTCGATCTCGGTGCGGGCCAGCTCCAATTTCTGTACCGGGGCCTCCAGCGCGGGGTCAAAGCGGCATAGATCCTGAAGATCCCCCAGAACCCGCCCCAACCGAGCGCAAAGCGCATCATCCCCCGAGTAGAGCAGCTCCTCGGCCTCGCGGGTGCCGGTCGCCAGCTCGGCGGCGTGGCGCAGGCGGCCCAGCTCCTCGATCAGCGCCTCCTCCTCTCCCGGCTGCGGGTCCAGCTTGTCGATCTCGTTGAGCTGAAAGCGAAGCAGATCCTCCCGCTCGCCACGCTCCCGGAGCTGTTTTTCGACGGCCGCCAGCTCCTGTGCGGCCCGGCTCACCGCGGCAAAGGCCTCTCCCATCTGGCCGCGCTCTGCCTCCAGACCGGCAAAGGCGTCCAGGTAGCCCAGGTGGTTGCCCGCCTCGACCAGGCTGTGGTGCTCGTGCTGCGAGCAGATGTCGACCAGCCCGGTCATCACCGCATGGAGCTGATTCAGCGGAGTCAGACGTCCGTTGAGATAGGCGCGCGAGCGGCCCGACAGATCGACGGTGCGGCGCACCACGAGCTCTCCCTCCGCTTCCACCTCCAGTTGTTCCAGGCGCCGCCGAGCTGCGGGCAGGGCCGTCAGATCGAAGAGCGCCTCCACCTCGGCGCGCTCCGCGCCACTGCGCACCAGCTCCGGGCGCCCGCGCTCGCCCAACAACAGCTTCATCGCATTGACGAGGATCGATTTTCCGGCGCCAGTTTCCCCGGTCACTACGTTCAGACCGGGCCCCAGCTCGACTTCCAGCTCGTCAATGATGGCAAGCTGTCGCACGCGCAGACAGGTAAGCATGCTATCTTGATACCCGATCCGTATGCGTCCTGCACACCTGACTGCGCTTGCGCTGACTCTCGCGCTGCTATCTCCTACCGCCGCCCGCGCCGCGTCGGGTCCGCTGGAAGCGCGCTCCACCCCGGTGGGCTGCGAAACTGGAGTCCCATTCTCGGCAATTGATGCTCTCCTGCGTTCACAGGAAGTGTCATTTGCAAGCCTGGAGCTGGACTCCTTTCAAGTGTCGTTCTCACAAATGGAAGGACAGTTGTCCTGTGTGAACGAACGGATTTCCACTGCCGATGCAGCGCGCATTCACCGTATGACCGGCATCGCGCTGTTCACCGAGAAAAAGAACGATCAGGCGGCACGAGCCTTTGCCGCGGCGCGCCTTTTGGATCCAGCCTGGGGCTTCCCGGAGTCCATTCCCGAAGGCATCGCGCTGCGCAAGGTCTGGGAGAGCTCGCTGGCGGAGCAAAAGACCGAGGTGGTGGCGATCGGTCTGCCGGGCAACTGGGTTGTGGATGGGGTGGTCTCCACCCGTCGGCCGTCGGACTGGCCTGCGCTTTTGCAGGAAGAACGCCGGGGCTCAGTCTATTCCACCCAATATCTGCCCCCGGGGCAAAAGCCGACGCAGGCCACGCCGCCGCGCAGCCCGGCCACCGCGCCGTTGGCCATCGCCGCGGGTACGGCCGCGCTGGGTGGGGTGGCGACCCTGGTGATCGCGGGAATCAACCACGATAGTTTTGACAATGAGCCGCACACGGCAGATGAGCTGGCCGCGCTGCAGACCCGCACGAACAGCTTTGGCGGCACGGGCGTGGGCCTGGGCCTTCTCGCAGTGGGCTTGGGTGTGGGCTGCGTGCTGACGGTGGACTGGAAGTGACGCTCAAAGTCGATGAATCCATCGAAAAATATGTCGTGGAAGCCGAAATTGGTGTAGGCGCCATGGCAACGGTGTACCGCGTCCGCCACGCGCAGCTGGGAAGCCTGCACGCCCTGAAGGTGCTGCACGTCAACAATGACAGCGTGAAGCAGCGGATGATTCAGGAAGGTCAGGTCCAAAGCGGACTTCGCCATCCAAACATCGTGACCGTGACGGACATCGTAGATGTGAATGGCCCACCAGGGCTGGTGATGGAGCTGGTAGAGGGGCCCACGCTGGACACCTGGCTGCAGAACCATCGCCCGTCGATGGACGATGCAGAGGCGCTTTTTCATGGGATCCTCAACGGGATGGAGCGCGCCCATGCGCACCGGCTGATCCACCGGGACCTGAAGCCGGCGAACATTCTGCTGGCGCCGGTCGACGGGCGCTGGGTTCCCAAGATCGCCGACTTCGGGCTGGCCAAAGCCCAGGGCAAGTCCCTGGACCTGAAGCGCACCCAAGCCGGTGTGATGATGGGGACACCCGCCTATATGGCTCCCGAACAGATCAAAGATGCATCTGCCGTGGATCATCGGGCAGACATCTTTTCGTTGGGCTGCCTGCTCTACGAGCTGATGGTGGGACAGGTGCCCTTCCACGACGAGGACTGGATCGAGGTACTGCATCGCATCCGCAAGGGTGACTACCAGCCCCCAGAAGAGGCCAATCCGCTCCTTCCTCCGCGCATCTGTGCGGCAATCCGCGCCTGCCTGATCGTCGATGTGAATGGTCGCGTGGGCACGGTGTCGGCGCTGCGGGCCATCCTGTTGGGCGTCGGGGACGGTGCCGTATCCGGGCCGGTAGCGACCTCGCCCACGTCGCCGCTGGTGTCCCTGCCGGGTGCGCCAACGCTGATCACGGAGACCCAGCCAGAACCAAGTCGGGACGACAGTGCGGTCTTTGTGCAGCCCGCACCCATCTCGGACAGTCAGGCGATCGTTCGGGGTCTGGTGCGCGGCTTGGGGGCCGGCGGGGTGATCCTGCTGGTGGCCTTCGGCATCATTTTCTGGATGGACACGCAGCGGCAGAAGCTGCGTTTGAAGCAGGCCGCCGAGCCGCCGGTGGCCGAAGCCACCCAAACGGTGACGGCGACCCCTCCGCCTACGCCGCCAACCCTGCTGGCACCCCCCACCGCCCCTCCAGCGGCCGCAACAACCCCCGCCAGCGCTGGGGCCACCGGCTCCAAGGGGCCCCGCGGTGGAAGCGCTGCGACCAAAAATGGTGGAACACCCACCACAACTCCGACACCACCACCCGCCGAAGTGGTAGCCGCCCCCCCTCCAGAGGAGGCCAAGGGCTTCGTCAAGTGGGCCGCGGGGAGTGACCGCCCGGACAGCTTCGGCCTGCGGGACTCGAAAGGAAACAAGGTGGAATTTGGCGAATTGCCGGTGGGTAGGTATGTATTTACCTACAGCTATGCCGGTACCACCACTGAGCTGTCGCTGTCAGTGGACCGGGACAAGTCGCGTTCGATCACCTGCAACGCCTTCGCAGTGTGCACGGCCAAGTAGCGCCGCAGCTCAGGGTCCGGAAGTGGGCGCGAACAAGGCCTGGAAGTCCGCCCGCTCACCGCAGAGTGGGCTGAGATCCTGGTGGAGTTTGCGGGCCGGCTCCTCTGCGGCAACCTGGCGCAGCAAGCGGACCGGCGGGGCACAGGACCCGAGAAAGGGAGGATCCGACTGGATGGAGTCCAGATACAGGCGGAAGGCGGCCTTGGGGTCTCCCTGCGCCTCTCGCAGCACGGCCAGCCGATAGCGGGTGTAGGCGTCGGGAAGCTGGGCCGCCGCCACTTCTGTCAGCTCTGCCTCAGAAGACCACTGCCAAAGCCTCAGTTCCAATAGCGGCACGAGGAGCAGCACGCCGGGGCCCACCAGCCGCAGCGGGAGCACCCGCGCGACGGCAATCGCCAGAAATGCAAGGGGTAGGTAGAGATAGCGCTCCCCGATCAGGGTGGTCGCCGCCACAGCAACAGCGGCCGGCGCAAAAAACAGCAGCGCCAGGCCCACAAGCCCCGCATTGCGCCGGTCCCAGATCAACAGACTCACCAGTCCGATGATCGCAAGAAGGGCAAGTAGTAGAGGGAAAACACCAGGGAGGGGCTGGTAGAGAGAGGCCGAGGAGCTGAGCGGCCACGGCATCACCAGCCAACCCAGCATGGTGCTGGGCATCAGGATCCAACGCTCCGAAAAGAGCTCCAGATGTGCGGCGGCCGGCTGCACCGCCAGCACCTCTGCCTTCGATCGCAACGCCAGGACCACCCCCACTGCCACCAGCGCCCCCCCCCCCCCGGCCCACCGGGGTCGCGCCCCAAAAGAGAGCCTCCACAATGGCAACGCGACCGGCAGCAGCAGCGCCTGCTCCTTGGATAGCCCCGCAAGCAGCGCTATCAAGCCACCTCCCACCAAAAATCCCCGATCGAAACAGAGAATGGCTCCGATAACGCCCACGGCCGCCATCGGATCGTTGCGGGCCGAAAGCCACAGAACTGCTTCACTTTGTACGGGATGTAGGCCGAAGATCAGCATTGCACCCAGCGCGGCATCCTCCCCCAATCGGCGGTGGACCAGGCTGCCGAGCAGGGCCACTGCGAGCAGGTGCCAGCCAAGGCTGTGCAGGTGGGCAAAAAGCGCATTCTCCGGTGCCAAAAGCTGGTCTACCGAGAGACTCAACAGCATCATCGGCCGGTAAAAGGGCGTGGCGGCGGCCCCTTCCCGGGGGGCAAGATCCTGGCCGAAGATGGCATCCAGGTGACCCAGGGCCGGATTCTGCAGAATCAAGCTCCGATCATCCCAAAAGTAGCCCGCGCGGAGTGCCGGCAGCCAGCACAGCAGCATGCCCAGCAGCAGCAGGTGGCGCTTCATCGGCCGATCAACTGCATTTCCATCCGCAGCGCATCCGCCCAGTGCTCCCGTTCCGCGCCCTCCGAGCGCACCACCCCATCTCGACCCACCACCCACTTGTCCTTTCTGGGGTTTTCAGGAAGTTCAAAGCCAAGCTTCTTCAGATCTTCCGGTGAAGAAAGCGGGGCATCGTGCGCCACCCGATAGCCCTTGCAGGCCTCTGCCCAGGTGTCGACCAGATCGTCATGGGCAAGGCGGGAAAGCTGCCACTGGGTGTCCGTTCGGATGCCCGGATCAGTGGTGCTGTCCAGCACCGACTGAAGGTAGATCTGCGCCGCCTTCCTCCCTCCCGCCTTCACCTTCATCGCCGCGGCGGCGGCCGCATACCAGGTGGGTGCGCCGGGAACCAGGGCCGCACGCTTCAACCACTCAGCGGCCTGCTCCTGATCGTTTCGGTACAAAAAGGCGTTCATTCCCAACGAAAACGGAAAGAAGAAGTCGTCCGGAAGGTTCTTCACCCCCTCCTTAAACACCCGGTCGGAGGAGTCGATGTCCTCCGCCACCCGCAGCATCACGCCCCCATAAAAATAGGGGGTACGCCATTGGGGATCCAGCGTGGTCACCGCCAGGATCATCCGCTGCAGCCACAGGGTCCACTGCGCGCCGGAGGCAGTGTCGTAGCGCTCGCCGAACATCAGGACGGTGCGTACCCAGAGCAGATCCGCCAGCGGCTCCTCCAGGCCCGTCGCGCCCAGACGAATCTGCTCCCCATTGGGTGGGAAAAGCAGCGCCGCATCGATGTTCCGCTCGTGGCGGCTGTGATCGATGCGGGGAACCAGGCTCCAAGCCCCCAGCACACAGGGGATAGCAGCAATCAACCAGCGCATGGCAGCAATGTAGTCAGGTTGGTGGACTTCGGGGAGGGGGCGCCTCGGCACCCAGCAAAGCCGCCAGGGAAGGAGGGAGCTCGCGCAAAGCGCCGCTGAGCAAGGGAGCAAGGGGGCGTCCGTTGGGCCCGAAGATCAGCAGCCGCGGTCCACCCGGTTGAGCGGCCGTTGCCAGCGCCAAGCGCGTGGGCCCCTCCTCGGTGAGCGCCATCAGCGCGGGGGGAAGGGGGCCGGGCACCACCGGACGCAGCTCCAAGCCCCGCAGCGGCACCGATGGAGCACCACGCCGTCGCAACAGAAACAAGATTCGTCGACTGAGCGCATGGAGCATCCATGGGCGCAGATAGCCTTTTGTATCCAAGGCTACAATCGGAACTTCCATTCCGCCAAGGCGCAATCCCACGCAAAGACCGGCCGCCGTTAGGCCGGTGGAGCTGGGCACCATCACCTGCTCGGGCAGGGGCATGGACCCCTGATCGAGCTGCGCCGCCAGCTCCAAGCCCTGTTGCACTGCCCCCAGGGCGCCATACAGCCCCCCTCCGGGCAGAACGGTGGTCGGCGGCACCCCGCCCATAAAACGCACGGACGCCCACGCCTTCAGACCCGCCACTCCCGTTCTTCCAAGCCATATTTTTTCCGCATGGGCATGAACAATGCGGGTGTAGTCGCGTGCGAGCGAACTGTCCGGACCGGGGAGTGGAAGCACGTTCAAGCGTACCCCCACGTTGCGGGCGTGCACCGCCGTGGCCGCCAGCTCCGAGGTGCCCAGCCTGCCCAGGCAAAGCAGATCGCCACCTTGCTCGCGAGAGATTCCGAGTACCCACTCCAGCGCCCGCACCGCCTGCCCGCCGATCAGAGGGGCGTTGAGATCCTCTCGCTTTAACCACAGCTCTTCGCTGTGCTGTTCCAGCGGCGTCGGGCCGGTCAGGATCGGCACCCGCGCAAAAGTCTCCAGTACCGCCTCCATACCCCGCCCTCCACGCTAAATTGCTCCTATGTACTGCCTCCTGCCAGCCCTGTTTGCCAGCTATCTGGGAGATGCGCCTGCTCCTCACCCTTTTGCGTGGGCGCCCCCTCCCCAGGTGAACGCCCGGCGGCACCGCGGGCCCAAGGTGGTGTGCGGCAACTCTTTTCCCTACCACATCGAGACGGAGCACTTCACCGTTCAATGGACCAACGCGGCGATCCCCCAGGAACGTGCACAGGACATTGCCGACTCCTTGGAGCTGGGCTGGCAGGAGCTGGTGGAGCAGGAAGGCTGGCCCGCCCCGGTGTCCTCGGATTCCTGTTTTCTGTGGGTGATCCTGGATGATGAGATGTCCGGCTCCGGCCTGACCACCCTGTACACCAACGAGGACTACCCCCAAGGCTACCCCGTCAGCTATCTGAACCCGGCTTTTGAGCCGGAGACGCCGGAATTTGCCCTGTCGGTGGCGGTGCATGAGTTCGGCCACATGATCCAGTATGGGCTGGACGACTGGAATGGCAGCAGTACCCGGGCCTGGTTCTGGGAGGCGACCGCGGAGTGGATGGCCGAAAAGGGACTTCCAGAGGCAGATACCTATGCCGAGTCCACGTACTGGTACGCGCGTAGCCCCGAGTTTGACTACCACAGCACGAAGAATTTTCACCAGTATGGGATGCTACTGCTCGATGCGTGGATCGACGAAAATTACGGAATGGAGCCGATTATCACCGCATGGATAGAGGCCCGCGACCATGCCAACGAGGACTGGGATGCCCGGCTGGCCCGCAGTGTAGGCATGGACTTTCCGGAGATGGTCCGCCAGTTCACCGCCGCCTATGCCGCAAAAACGTTGCGGGAATCTTCATTGTACTACAAACCCACCCTGGCCCACAGCCATCGGGAGATGCCGGAGGAGGAGCGCCTGGAGGTGGAGGGGCTATACGGAAGCTTCTACGTCTCTTTTTCCGGTGGCGGCTCGGAGCTCGGGGTAGAGGGAGATGTGGTGGTCGCCTATGTGCAGGGCAACACCTGGGCGGACGAACCTCCCTCCTCGGGGCCTTTCACCGCCATTTTCACCTCCCTCACCGATCAAGGCACCATCCTCTATGGTTCGCAGGTCGGCAACAAGGACAGCGACCCCGGTGAAAGTGGGATCCCGGACAGCCCGGGGGAAGACTCTGAGGACTCCACCAAAAAAGAGGAGCCCAAAGCCTGTGGATGTGAGGGCGGAGCGGGAGTGCTGGCCTTGGGCCTGGTGGCGCCGCTGCTGCTACGGCGTCGGCGCTGACGCTCCCCAGCGGTCCGCAAGCGGAAAGCGGTAGAGCACATACTTCTCAGTTTCGGTGACGCGCACCGCCCCGAGCGCACGGGCCTTCTCCTGCCAACCCCGATCCACCACTTTGATCAGGGCATAGTCCACAATGGAGAAGCCTTTGCCGGGGCGCTTGTCCTCCAGGCTCTCGTCGTAGGTGTAGGACTCGGGGCGGCTCGACACCAGCAGGGAATTACGCACGTCGGTGGCCACGACGGCCAACGGTGGCAGCGCTTCGATGACGGCCCACTCCGGCGCCACCGCCGTCTCTGCGCGTGTCGGCAGAAATTGAGGCTGAATGCCAAACATGGTCAACCAGGGCCGCACGGCGCCGGCAGAAACACCGATCAGGACCAGCGCCAACACCACAATCAGGGCGTCTTTGGCGCGGGCCGATCCGGGGATCTTCCGGAAAATCCAGGCAATACCCTCAATCGAAGCGGCTGACATGAAAGCGCACATCGGCGCCATATGGTGGATATGGCCCTTCCACTGCGTGTCCACCCCTCCAAAGGGTGGTGCAGTCAGGTGGAAAAACAGGGTTCCACCAATGGGAATCAGGGTGAGTGGAGAAAGCACCGCCATAAACTGCACGGGCAGCAGAAAATATACGTAGAAGTTGTAGAAATCCTTCGCAGTCCGGGTGAAGGGGGGCGGCCACTGCATCAGGCCGCCCACATGCGAGGTCATGGGGTTGTCGTGACCGGTGAAGTCGTGCCCCAGGATAAACACCGGCAAAAACCACAGGCTGCTGGCCAGAACTCCCCAGCCGATCTGCCGTGCGCGCTGGGCGATCGTGCCGGGAAAGGCCACGCCGATCACCGGCATCAGCAGCGCCCACTCCTCCCGCGCCATACAGCAGCCCAGCGCCGCGGCCAGAAATCCATAGAAATTTCCAATACGACTGCACCATATAGCGGCAATTGCGAAGGGTACCCCCAGGATCAGATCCTGGTAGTCATTCAGCACCACCGCCAACAATGGCGGAAAGCCCAGGTACAGCGCCAGTCCGATCATGCCCGCGGCCAGCCCGCGCAGTGGCCGCTCCTCGCTGCCCCCAAAGACATGCCGGGCCAGTCCCCAAGCGGGCAGCGCGCCCAGGGCCACAAAGGCGATCTGAATCCGCGGCAGGGTCAGCGGCTCGGGATCAAGCCCGTAGATCCAGGCACTCACCCAGCTCCACATCGAGCGGTGCCCCGACCACATCCAGTGGTCCACATAGCCATAGTGGACGGTCTGCTTCCAGCCATTGCCATGCGCGAAGTTCCAGAAGAGCTGCTCGTACACCGCCAGCGCGTAGTTCTCCACACAGGTGAGCGTGCGGATCCGCATCCACGCCGTTGCCTGCAGGGAACACCACCAGGTCCACGCTGCAAACAGCGGAATCAGCCAGTGGAGGTGGCGACGCACCACTTACTTCTGCGCCCGGAGGGTGGCCCCGCAGAGCTTGTAGAGCACCCGGGCCCCCACGATACCATCCCAATCACCGGGGCCCACTTCGTTTAGATCAAAGCCGAGGATCCGGCGGGTACGTGACACCTCCTTCAGCAACACACAGAGGTCGCGGAAGGAGAGCCCACCGGGCACCGGCGTGCCTGTGCCCGGACAGAGCGCCGGATCCAGCCCGTCAATATCCAAGGAAATCCAGACCTCTTCCGGCAGGGCGGCCACAATCCGGCGCACGATGGACAGCCACGAGCTACCCTCGGCCAAGGCCTCGCCGATCTCGGCATCATAAAAGGGCACAACCCGGCCGTGAGAGCCAAGTTGAAGCTCTACTTCTGCCTGGCCAACATCCCGAATCCCCACCTGCACGATCCGCGCCACCCCGGGAACATGGTGCAGCACGTTGTGGAAGATCGACGCATGAGACCAGGTGAAGCCCTCATAGGCATCCCGCAGGTCGGCGTGCGCGTCGATGTGCAGCACGCCCATCCCCGGATGGCGCTCAGCCACTGCCTGAATGGCGCCAAAGGGCACCGAGTGGTCACCACCCAACACCGCCGGGATACGCCCATCCGCCAGCAATGCGCGGGTCTTTTCGTAGACTTTTTCGTTGAGGAGCCGCCCCAGCTCGTTCACCCGCTCCAGCGCTTCCGCGTCCGGCGCGTCGCCCCCCTCAGAGAGGGCGGCGATCACCCCAAGGGCCAGTGGTTCAGCTTCTGTATCCCAGGATACAATCTCAGGATCTTCAGGGTGAAGGTAGATTCCTGCCCTCCAAAAGTCGCTGTACTCCACATCAAAAAGGTCCACCTGGGTGGAAGCCTCCAGGACCCCTTGCGGCCCGGCCCGCGTGCCACGGCGAAAGCTGGTCGTCGCCTGCCAGGGCACGGGGAACAGGTGCAGCGCGGCCTCTTCGGGGCCGAAGGGCAGCCCAAAAATGCTACCAGCGGTCCCCACGGCATCCGGATCAAAGGGAATTTCAGCGTGCAAGAGACAACTCCCGGCTCAGCTCGTCGTAAAGGTAGACATTCGCCTGGATGGTCTTGGCAAAAATGCCCAGGTGCAGGCTCTCGTTGGGGCCATGTGCAGTGGTCTCCGGGTCGATAACCCCATTCAGGATCAGCGGAAGATCCCCAAAACGACGCCCGAAAAGCGCGACGAAGGGAATGCTGCCCCCCACCCCAATACGCAGGGGAGGACGCCCCCACGCGCGGGCATAGGCGCGATCCGCCGCATCAAAGGCGGGCCCCCGAGGCGTGTACAGCCAAGCTCCCGAGGCCTGATCGCTCCATGCCACAGTCACCTGCACGCCACCGGGCGGATTGTTGAGAAGGTATTCGTTGAAAACGGCCTTGATCTCGGCATCATCCTGGCCCGGACCCACCCGCACCGACAGGATGGCCTCGGCCTCCGCCCGCAGTGCGTTCTTCTTCCGCTCACGGGTGGGCAGGGTGGTGGACACCACGGTCACCGCCGGGTGACGCCACAGATGCTCGGCGGGGGCCGATCCCCGAGAAGGAAGCGGATCTACTCCCGGAAGCAAATGAGCACCGCTGCGGATGGTGGCCCCGTCCAGCGGCACGTCCCACGCCGCCTTGCGCCACTCCTCCGGCACCTGCGCACGTGGGCTGCGCACGCGGCCATCCTCGTCCACCAGGCGCCCCACCAACTGCATCAGCGCCAGCGACACATCCGGCACCATGCCCCCCCAAAGGCCGGAGTGAATATCCGCCTCCAAGGCCCGCACCGTGACCGTACACTCCAGCAGACCGCGCAGCGAGATGGTGAGCCCGGGGATCTCCGTCGACGGGTTCTCGCAATCTGTAAGGATCATTACATCCGAAGAAAAAGCTTCGGGGTAAGCGTCCATATAGCGCTCAAGGTTCGGGCTTCCGATCTCCTCCTCCCCCTCAATCAACAGCTTGATGTTGGTGGGAAAGCTGCCGGTCTCCTCCTTCCAGGCGCGCAAGGCCGCGATGTGGGATACCCAACCGCCCATGTCGTCCGCGGCGCCACGGGCGTACAGGCGATCACCCACGCGGGTGGCGACATGCGGCGGCGTGCGCCAGACCTCGCCTTTGACGGGCTGCAGGTCCATGTGGCCGTAGATCAGAATGGTGGGCTTGTCCGGGCCGGCTCCCAACCACTCAGCAGCCACCGCGGGTAGCGCACCTTCAAGCGTGAGGAGGCGGGCCTTGTGCAGACCCAGCTCCTCCAGGTCGGAACGAATGCGCTCCGCCAGCTTCCGCACGTCGTCTGCGTGGGCCGCATCGCAGGAAATGGCGGGAAAGGTCAGGTAGTGGGAGAGCCATTGGACAGCAGGCTCGGTGAGGGCGGCGGCGCGAGCGGCCACCCGGTCCACGGGGGAGTGGCTTTGCATAGGACTCCTGGGCCCCGCTACTATAGCGCGCCGCGACGGCGGCGGGGAAGAGCCAGACCCAGAAGGAGCAGGGCCGCATCGCCGCCCCGCTGGCAGCCGCCACCCTGCGCATCGGGCAGCGGAAGCCGCAGCTTTCCAACCCCCAGCTCCCCGTCGGCGGGCTCCCAGACCGATCGCTCCGTCAAGGCGTTTGCCTCCAGCCAATCTGCCGCCTCGAAGGCAGTCCAGCCCGGATGAGCCTCCATCACCAGAGCCACCGTTGCCGCCACCGCCGGTGTGGAGGCCGAGGTCCCGTAAAAGCCGACAGTGCCATAGGTGTAGCTGGAGAGTCCGTCGGGACCGGAAATGTTCGGCTTGTTCACCCCCCCGTGCGTCGGTCCATGGGAAGAGAAGCTCTCGGCTGCATTCTCCAGATAGCCATCCGCCCGAACGGCTCCCACGGTCCAGGCACTCAGCGACGACGCCGGATCTGCCACACTGCCCGGCGTAGGCTTCCACACCGCCCCTTCCCGCGCAAAAACGGAAAACCGCACGTGATGGTCCCCACTTTTGCGCAGCACCTTCAGGTAGTACCAACCTCTTTCAGGAATACTGGCAGCTACCCGCTCCACCGGTGTGCAGGACTTGCCCGCAGGGTCCTGGATGTCGTCCGCGCGCCCCAGAACCCGACCCGCACTGTCGTAGAGGATCGCGTCCAGATCGGTGTCACCGCAGGAGCGGAACTGATCCCAGCTCAGGTATACGGTGACATCCCCCGCGCCGTAGTACACCGGCAGGGTGGAAGTCCCCCAGGGGAAGTTGTGGTCGCCGTCCGCATCGGGATCCCAGAAGTCGGCATCCCAGTGTTCTTCGGCGTAGTTCCCCGCAGAGTTCACCAGCAGCACTCCACCGCGGCGCATCCGGTCCACAGCCGAATTGATGGCCCCGCCCCCATCGTAGTAGGAATTGTTGAAGAAGGACATGGACATACTCACCACGTCGATTCCTTCATCGGCCGCCCACTGAGCGGCATTTTCCAGCGTGGTCTGCCCGTTCACCCGCACCAGGTTCAGCTCCACCCCCGGTGCGATGTCGCGAACCACCTCCGCACAGGCCACACCGTGGCTACCCTCCTCAAAAGTATAGCGCGGACGTAGCGTATCCATAGGGATGGCGCAGGAGCGATGCGCCTGGCAGTCCCAGGTGTTCACCTCGCCAAGCTCCTCGTCCACCAGCATCGCGCCGAACCACTGCACATCAAAAATGGCGAGTCGAACCCCCTTCCCGGTGATGTTCGCATCGTGCCAGGGCTGAATGCGGATGGCCTCGATGGCCTCCTCGGCCACAAAGGCGTCGGGAACCGGCGCTTCTTCGATGGAAAAGGGAATATCCTCGGTTGGAGGAGCCAGAAGCACACTGCCCAGCGCCGAGCTGGCTTCCGACCCGGGGTAGCCTGCAACCTCCACCCGAAAGCGGTCGAAAGGCCCCACATCCGGCCGATCGGCTGCCATCGCCAGGGAGATCCAGAGCATTCAGCCCTTCACGAAGCCGCGCCCGGCATCGGTGATCGTGGCCATGCCGGTGGTGGCATCCCACAGCAGCAGCCCCTCCTCCACATATTCCTCCATCAAGCTTGAGAATGCACGATGGGCCACAAAGAACTTCTTTTCCGAGTAGTCATGCAGGTCGGCCAGGCTGGCCACGCCGCCCAGCTTTATAAGCTGCTTCAAAACGGCTTTTTTTGTCTTTTCTCGGTGCTTTTTCACCTTGGCTTCGTCCACCGGCGCCTTGCCGGCGGGAGCCGACACTTCTGTAGTGGCCGATACCTTTTCTTCCGGTGCCGCCTCCTCGGCCGGGGAAGGAGCGGGTTGGGGATCCGTCGGCGCTGAAGCCGGAGGCGCAGCGGGAGCCGGAGGCGCAGCGGGAGCCGGAGGCGCAGCGGGAGCGGCGGGCGGAGGAGCCGCCGGCGTAGGTGCCGGTGGAGCAGCAGGGGCCGGAGCGACCGGCGCCGGGGCAGGAGCCGTTGCTCCTTTCTCTGCCTGATCACATCCTTTTTTGCAGGCTCCCCCCGGAACCAGGCGACGGAGGAGGGGGATACGGCTCAGCAGGCTCTTGACTTTTTTTCGCAGCATCTAGCTCCCATAACGCCTCTCGTCGCGACCTGCACCCCGGATATCCAAGGCGCAGGTGGCTGGACTACAGGTCATGGCAGCGGAAGGCCGAACCGGTTAAAACCCGCCGCGATGACGCCGGTCGCGCTCTCCTTGGGCTCCTCGCTGGGTGATCGCGCGGTGCACCTGCAGCGGGCGATGGCGGTGCTCTCTGTGCTGCCCGGGCTCCGGCTCACGAGGGCGAGCCGAATCAGTCGAACCCCACCCGTGGGTGGCGTTGCCCGTAGCTTTTTTTTGAACGCCGTCGTGATCGGGGAGACGGAGCTGAGCCCCCACGAGCTGCTCTGGGCCTGCAAGCGGCTGGAACAAAAACTCGGCCGGCAGCCCACACGGCGCTTCGCCGATCGTATCATCGACATCGACCTGCTCCTGTACGGCACAACCTCCCTGTGTGACCCAAGCTTGGAGCTACCGCACCCCCGCCTCAAGGAGCGCCCCTTCTTCCTCGATCTACTCGCTGAAGTCTGGCCCGAAGCCCCCCATCCGGATGGCGGGGGCTGGCGGGAGCACTACCCGTCGTCCCCGCGCTACCCGCGCGTGGGCTGCCTGAGAATTCTACGTTGAAAGTACACCCCGCGCTCTTTGCGGTGCTGGCCGTGGTCGGCGCCGCCTACATCGCGGTGGTGCAGGCCGGCTTTGCCTGGGACGACAACGGCATCCTGGTCGCCAACGACGCCCTCTCAAACCCCAGCTTTGAGAAGATTTTTTTGAAGGACCTCTGGTGCTGCGTGCGGGGGCACGATGGCCTGAGCCCCTACTACCGGCCGCTGACCACGTTGTCCTTCCTGATCGACTACAAGATGGGGTTGATCCCCGGTTTGGCGCATCTCCACAGCCTGCTGTGGCATGGCCTCGTGGTGGTGCTGGTCTATGTGCTGCTCCAAGGGCGGCTGGGGGCAGAGCGCGCGGTGGCCGGGGCACTGATTTTCGGCCTTCACCCTATTCAATCCGAAGCAGTCGTTTGGATCGCCGCCCGGAATGACCTGATGGGCACAGCCGGGGTCATCGCCACCTTGATCCTCCTGGAGCGCCGCTCCAGCTGGGCAGCACTGCCACTCGCTGCCGCCTGCCTGTGCAAGGAAAGCGGCTACACCTTCCCCGCCATACTCCTGTTCTGGAGACTCGCTTTTCCGGGAGAACGCTCCTTCGTCCAAGAGCTGCTGGTGGTGGCCCCCGGCCTCGCACTCGCCTTCGGGCTGCGCAGCTTCGCCGAATTGGGACCGGTCCCTTCCGAATACCGGGATTTGGGGCCGATCACCGAGTGGCTGCCGCGCTGGGGCGGCACCGTCCTGGGATGGCTGGTCCTGCCCTGGCCCCTGACCACCACCGCCTCCTTGTACCGGCCCCTGCCCGGGCCCTTCGTCCTGGTTTCGGCAGTGATTGCGGTACTCATTATTGCAATTACAGTTTTCAAAAATGGTAAACGGGGCTGGGCCCTGCTGGGACTCGGAGCGGTCGCCTACGCGCCGGCCGTGGGAGCGGTGATCACCTTCTCGCTGCTCGGAGAACGGTACTTGTACCAGCCGATGTTCGCCTTGGCCACCCTGGTTGCGGCTGCCCTGCCAGAGCGGCCAGGCCGCCAGGTGTGGGCCCTGATGAGCGGCTGGGCGCTGTTCGCCCTGGTGATCCTGCACCTCCGCCTGCCGGACTGGGCCACCGCCGAAACGCTCATGCGTGCGGCCACCGAGCGGGCGCCCGACTCCTACTCCTTTCAGTTGCTGGGCGGCCAACTCCACATCCAGGGGGAGGAGGACGAGGCTTTAGACCTCTATGATCGCTCCTTCGACTTCCAGCCCCCCCGGCTCTTTGCCTGCAAGAGAATCACCGAGCTCGCGGTGAAAAAATGGAGCATCGCCCGGCTGGAAGCGCGACTGCCCCGGCTGGTAGAGGTGGGCTGCCGCACCGCCGTCGGCTTCGATCCGCCGGTGGTGGTCGCGCTCGCAAGCCAAAGACGCTGGGCCGAAGCGGAAAAATGGCTCCGATCCGCTGTCACCGTGGACAAGGACCGTCGGGACCGGGTGGTGAAAGGGGCCATCGCCACTGTGGATGGGGACCTGCTGATGGCCGGTGCCGAAGCACTGATCTGGCCCAACGGCACCGCCGCCTACCGGGAGCAGGTCCACGCCTTCACCCACAACGTCGCCCCCCCCGCCCCCTGATGTTGGCCCTTCCCCACAGAATCCGCGCCTCCACCCTCGCAGAGCAGCTTGGGCTTCCGCTGGTGGGCGACGACCTGTGGCTGGAGAATGTCGCCCCCATCGAAGAGGCGGGGCCAAACAGCCTCTCCTTTCTTCAGGTTCCCAAAACCGTTGGAACAAAGCCGGGCCTGCTGCTTTCCCCCGCCCCCATCGAGGGCTGCAACATCCTGCTCTGCCCCGACCCGCTGCTCCGGCTTTTGCCCCTGTTGGAAGCGTGGTTTCCAGAGCCCCGGGCCCCCTACCAGACCATCGACGGCGCTGCGGTGGCCGAGGGGGCGGTGATCGGCCGCAACGTGCGGCTGTCCCCCGGCGTGGTCGTGGGGCCGAACTGCATCATCGGCGATGAGAGCGTGCTCTTCCCCAATGTGGTGCTGATGCATGGGGTGCGGGTGGGCGCCGCATGCAGGATCCATGCCAATTCCGTCCTGGGTGCAGACGGTTTTCGCTATCATCCAGGTCCAACCGGACCTTTGCGCGTACCTCAGGTGGGAGGGGTCAGCCTGGGCGACGAGGTCGAGCTGGGGGCAGGCTGCACCATCGACCGCGGCTTTTTGGGCGAAACCCGCATCGGCCACGGCTGCAAGCTGGACAACCAGGTCCATATCGCACATAACTGCCAGCTCGGAAGGTTTGTGTTGATCGCCGCACAAAGCGGACTGGCCGGCTCTTGCAGCATTGGCGATGGCGTGCAGATCGGCGGGCAGGTCGGGCTGGCCGATCACAGCACGGTCGGCGCGGGCGCCCGAATCGGGGCCCAGTCCGGCGTTCACGGCACCATTCCCCCCGGAGAGACATGGCTGGGAACCCCGGCCCGTCCGATCTCGGTGGCCCGCCGGATCTACGCCTCGCTCCCCCAACTTCCCGCCCTGCTGCGACGGAGCTAGGGTGCCGCACTGGCGCCCCCGGCGCCGGGTCCATACATGCCAGGCATGAAGCGTCGCCTCGACTTTGCCGACCACCGCCGCGACCTGGGCGACAACCGCTACATCTACGCGGTGGTATCCCGACGCGCCCGCGGGCTATCCATCGGGATCAACCTCAATCCTGACAAAGTCTGCAACTTCGACTGCCCATATTGCCAGGTGGACCGCAGGGTTCCCGGCGGATCCAGCGCGATCGACCTGGATCTATTGGAGCAGGAGCTGGACCACCTGCTGGCACTGACCCACGGCGGTCTCTGGGCGATTCCTCCCTTTGATACCGTCGATCCAGCCTTGCGGCGTGTCGCCGACATCGCCTTCGCGGGCGACGGCGAGCCCACCTCTCCCCCTGAGTTTCCCGAAGCCGCCAGGCGTGTGCAGCAACTCCGGGATCAGCATGGTTTGAAGGTGCCTATCCGGCTGCTCACCAACGCCACCCTCTTGCACCGGGAGCGCGTGCAGGAAGGCCTGGCCTACATCGACGAGCCCTGGTGCAAGTTAGATGCGGGGACCGAAGCCTATTTTCAGCTTGTCGATGGCACCCGCTTTCCCTTCAACCGGGTGCTCCAAAACCTGCGCGAGCTGGCGAAGCAGCGCCCGATCGTCCTCCAAAGTATGTTTTTGAAGTGGGAAGGGCAGCCCGCGTCGCCCGCCGAACAGGATGCCTGGCTGGCCCGCCTCAGCGAAATTCTGGCGGATGGGGGCCAGATCCAGGAGGTTCAGGCCTATACCGTGGCCCGGCGCCCTGCGGACGACCGCGTTCAGCCCGTGGAGCGCCCCTGGCTGGAGTCCCTGGCCGAGCGCGCCCGTGAGCTGGGCCTGAAAGTGGAGGTCTACGCGCCCACTGCGGGATAAGCTGCGGGGATGCTGACCTTGGACGATGTGGCACGCTACCCCCGGCCTGGCACCGCTGTGCCGGGGCGGCTCAGTTTTTCTCCCGACGGCAAGCTACTTTGCTACCTCAAGAGCGCCAGTGGCGGCCTGGGACGCGAGCTTTTCTGCTACGACCTGGAAAGCAAACAAACCCGCCTGCTGGTGAGTATGGCGGATGTAGGCATGGCCGGCGACCGCAGCCCCCTCTCCCCCGAGGAGCAACTTCGTCGTGAGCGCGAGCGCCTTCGGGAGACCGGAATCACCCACTACTCCTGGGCCACCGAGGCACCGGTGATGCTGCTTTCCGGATCCGGAAGCCTCTACATCCACCGGAACGGAAAGACGCTTCCTTCTATCAAAAATGCCATTGAGGCGAGACTTTCGACCGACGGTCGAAAAATCGTCTTTGTGCGCGCCGGTGATCTCTATGTGGCGACGGTGGACGACGGCACCGAGCGCCGCCTGACCTACGACGCCACCGAGGGAGTCCGCAACGGCCTCGCTGAGTACATCGCCCAGGAGGAAATGCACCGGATGGAGGGCTTCTGGATCTCCCCCGATGCACACGCGGTCGCCTACACTCAGGTGGATGACCGACACATTCCCGAGCTTCAGATTCCTCTCCTCGCCAAGGCGCCCGGTGCATTCGAAGGCCATCGCTACCCCTTCACCGGCGCCGCCAACGCGCGGGTGCGGTTGGGGGTCGTTGGCTTGGAGGGAGGGGAGACCCGCTGGTTAGACCTCGGAAATCCCGAGTACATCGCGCGGGTGACCTGGGATCGGGAAGGCCGCCTGCTGGTGCAGACCCAACCGCGCGACCAGCGCCTGCTGCAACTCTGGCGGGTGAACGCCGGAACGGGCGAAAAAACGCTGCTCTTGGAGGAGCGCAGCGAAAGCTGGGTCAACCTGCACGACGACCTCCGTCCCCTGCGCGGCGGCGCCTTTCTGTGGACTTCCGAGCGCAGCGGCTACAAGCACATCTACCTGTACAATCAGGATGGAAGCCTGAAAAAGCAGCTAACCGCGGGGGACTGGGCGGTCGATCGTATCCTCGCCACTCCCGCCGACAGCCAGGTGTACTTCAGTGCGGGCAATCCCGACCCCCGCCAACGTCAGCTCTTTTCGGTGTCGCTGGACGACGCGACCCTGGGCCGACTCAGCCAAAGCCCCGGCATGCACGACGGCGTCTTTCACCGCTCCGGCAAGCTCTACCTGGACATTTTCGAGAGCCGAAGCAGTCCTCCCTCGGTGATTCTGCGCCATATCGACGGCACCGAAGTGACCACGATTCAAGCGCCCGCCCCCGTCAGCTCCCTTCCCACCCCCGAGCTGATCACCGTACCGGGCGTGGACGGAACCCCACTCTATGGCGCTCTTTTCCGCCCCAAGGGCGCAACAGGCCCCCGGCCGCTCCTCGTCGCGGTCTATGGCGGTCCGCACGCCCAGACCGTCACCGATAGCTGGGCCCTCACCGTCGACATGCGCGCCCAGTACCTTGCCGAGCAGGGCTTTGTCGTGTTGAAGCTGGACAATCGAGGCATGGCACGTCGTGGCACCCGCTTCGAGAACGCCTTGTACCGGAAGATGGGCACCGTAGAGGTGGAAGACCAGGTCCGCGGCGTACAATTTTTGGTGGAGAGCGGGATCGCCGATCCCAAGCGGGTGGGCGTCTACGGATGGAGCTATGGGGGCTACATGGCCCTGCTCTGCCTGGCCAAGGCGCCCGAGGTCTTCCGGGCCGCCGTGGCCGGTGCCCCGGTCACCGAGTGGGAGGGCTACGATACCCACTACACCGAGCGCTACATGGCCACCCCCGCCGAAAATCCCGATGGATATCGGGAGTCTTCGGTCCTCAACGTCGCCTCACAGATCCGTGGAAAGCTGATGGTGGTGCACGGGCTCATCGACGAAAACGTCCACTTCCGCCACAGTGCGCGGCTGATGGACCTGCTGGTGAAAGCAGGCATCGAGCACGAGCTGCTGCTCTTCCCCGACGAACGGCACATGCCCCGTGGTCAAAAGGACATGCGGATGATGGAGGAGCGAATCTCTCTCTTCCTCCAAAAGCACCTGGCCTGAGCCGATGCAACCGACGGACCGATAAGGGCGTCCGCCCTGATATTACTGGCGTTTTACTTCAATCTCAACGCTCAGAATACTCAGCGGCACCACCTGAGTGCTCCCGGTGCTGGTGGGCGCTTCGATGGCCACCACCAAGGGTGCCTTGGCCCGACGGGCACGCTTGATGTCCCGGATACCAATTTCAATGGTTCCAATCGGATCATCCTCCATCACATCCGCATCGGTCAGGCTCACCTGAAGGCGCAGCGTGCGGTGCAGACGCCCCACCGTCACCGTGGGGCAGGTGGGACTACACCAGGAAGGCGCAAGGCTATCACCCACCTCGGCCAGTTGGATGCTCAGCGGCGTCGGGTAGTCCACCGAGCTCAGGCTCAGCACCCCGGTCACGTCGGGCTGGGCCATCGCCTTTACATCAGGCTGGTTCATCGCCTGTTTTGCGGCCGCCACCATATCGGGCGGCAGCAGGCCATGTAGAAGCCCCTGCACCGTCGCGCTGCCCGCATCCGGGCCATCCCAGGCGGTGCCATCGGGCTGGGTGGGAGCCAAGGTGACCGAGCGCAGCGAGATGGAGAAGGAGGCGGCCGAGGCTAGCGGAAGAAGAAGGAGCATCCGGGGCCTATAACGTGGCTTCAGTCCGGGCGCAGTCCGATGATCACCGGCACCGGCCGCAGGTTGGGAACTGACTCCATTCGTGTAGACGTATGAACGAATAGACCGGTCGATGTGCCGCCATCAAGGCCCATTGCATCCACACAGCCCAGGCCCCCCAGCACCGTTGCCAGCTCCGTCAAGGCCAGCCCGTTGGTGAGGGTATCGGTGGCCAGAAGCAGCAGGGCGCCATTGCGATGGATGCACAGCGCCGAGCGGCGGTCCACCCCCCCCCCGGGCAACCCCCGCGGCCCCGGGGGGGGGGGGGGGGGGGGGGGGGGGCGGGGGGGGGGCGCCGGGGGGGGCGCCCTGGGGGGTGGACGATGCTGCGTGTAGTTGACCTCGCTCTTCGCGAGCACATGTTCCCCGCATGGAC
>JBEIQS010000315.1:0-5236 GCA_040376425.1 Alphaproteobacteria bacterium
AGGGTTGGTTGGGAACCTGGGCCGGCTGTCAGCCCGAAATCATGGCTTCCAATCTCTCCCATTCTTCATAGTAGGCCGCAATCTGCTGCTCCAGCGCCGCACGCTGTTGGCTGAGCGACGCGAGCTTCCGATGATCCAGACCCGGCGTACATAATTCGCCGTCGATCTCTCCCAGCTTGCCCTCGGCCGCTTCGATGAGCTGGCCCACCTGCTCCACCCGACGCCGCGCCTTTTCACGCTCCCGCGACAGCTTTTTGCGAGCGTTGAAGTCCTCGGCGGACTCCGGTGCGGCGGTGCCTTCCATCGCCCGCTGCAGGCTGACCGGCTCAAAATCCTCCGGCCGGACCCCTTCGTGCAGCTCCACCTTTCCGGGCAGCACATGGGCCACATGGGTGGCCACACGCTCCACCAAAAAGCGGTCGTGGGTGACCACGAGCAACGCCCCGGTATAGGCGGCTAACGCCTCGACCAATACCTCTACCGTCACGACGTCCAGGTGGTTGGTGGGCTCGTCCAACAGCAGCACCTCATGGGGCCGCAGCGCCAGACAGGCCAGGGCCACCCGCGCCTTTTCGCCGCCGGACAAGGAGCCAATCTTGCGAAGGGCCTGCTCTCCCGGCAAACCGAGCGAGCCCAGCACCGCTCGGGCCCGCTGCGGCTGTGCCAGGGGCCAGGAGGCCACCACATGGTCCAGCGCGAGCTCGTCCGGTGGCAATTCTCGCGAGAGATCCTGGCTATAGATGCCGACACGAACCCCCTTACCCAGCAAGCGGCGCCCGGACTTCAGCGGCAGGGTGCCCGCCAGCGCTTTCAGCAGGGTGGACTTGCCGGCGCCGTTGGGGCCCAGCAGCGCGACCCGCATCCCTTTCTCCAGAGAGAAGTCGAGATTTTCGTACATCGGCTGCTCGCCCCAGCCAAAGGCGGCCTTGCGCAGGGCCAAGGGCTCCAGGATCCCCACCTCGGGCTCGGGAAGGCGTAGTTTGGGGATAAACTCCTCTTCCGGGGCCTCGATCTTGTCCATGCGGTCCAGCGCCTTGATGCGGGACTGAGCCTGCGTGGCGCGGTTGGCGGCGTAGCGGAAGCGGTCGATGTAGCGCTGCAGCCGCTCGATCTCCTCCTGCTGTGACTCAAATGCCGCCTGCTGTTGGTTGCGCCGCTCCTCGCGGTTCTTCATCCAATAGGTGAAGTTGCCACTGTACACGTCAAGACGTGCGTCCACCAGCTCGGCAATGTGGCTCACGGCCTGATCCAGCAGGTGACGGTCGTGAGAGACGATCAGTACGGTATGCGGATAGCGGGAGAGAAACTTCCCAAGCCAGGCACGAGCAGCCATATCCAGATGGTTGGTGGGCTCGTCCAACAGCAGGATGGTGGGCTCCGCCAGCAACAGCCGCGCCAGCGCGATGCGCATCTGCCAGCCGCCCGAAAATGTGTCGCAGGTCTTTGTCCAGTCTTCCTTGGTGAAACCAAGTCCGTGCAACACCTCCCCCACCCGCTCATCCGCCGAGGGTCCCCCTGCCAGCCGCCAGACCTCCAGCGCTTTTTCGAGGCGCTCGGGGGCATCCGTCGCTCCGGCGGCCATCGCCGCTTCCGCACGCTCTACCGCCGATTTAGCAGTTTGGATACGCGTCATTCCTGACGCAACCTCCTCCCAGAGCGGTCGCACCGAGTCCGAGACCGCATGTTGCGGCAGGTAGCCCACCACCAGGTCAGGGCGGATCTTCAGCTCGCCCGAGTCGATGGGGAACTTTCCACAAATCGCCTTGAGCAAGGTTGATTTTCCGGCACCGTTGCGACCCACCAACCCCACGCGCTGCCCGGGGTTGATGCGCCAGGTCACGCGATCAAGGAGGATGTTTCCGGCAACAGCAAGGGTGAGATCTACGAGGTCAAGCATGGCGGCGCCGGTCTATCCCGAAAGCGGCCCTCAGCTCCACCACTCCAGGCGCAGATCCTCGAAGCAGGGATCATTCAGGCGGATGTCCTCCAGCGCGTGCCGCGCCAGGGCGCTGTCCTCCTCTCCGCGCTGGCGTGACTCCGCCACCGTGCAGGCGCGATCGAAGCGGGCAAGGTGCTCGCAGAAGCGCCGGTAGCCGTAGTCCACCGCACCCTTTGTGTGGATAACGAAGGGCCAGTCGCTGGCCTGCAGCAACAATAACTCTCGGGCGGCAAGACTGAGCGCCTCCCGGGCCGGCTCGTTGCGGCGCCAGTCCACACTGTGCAGTAGCGCCACAAAGCGGTCCTCTGCCCGATATTCAGCCTCCCACATCCACTTCAGCTCGTCGTTCATCCACACGCGGAAGTCCCCGCCCTCACCCCAGGAGCCCTGTGGCAATGTCACCACTTTGTCCGGCGGATCGCTTTGGAGACGCTGGGAAACGGTGCAGGGACGCAGCCCCGGCTCGGCCGCCATCGCCCGAAACACCTCTTTCAGGAAGGTGGGCCCTTCAAACCACCAGTGTCCGAAGAGCTCTGCATCAAAGGGGGCAGTCACACAGCCATTTCGGCCGGTCTGCGCAAACCACCGCTCCAAGATGGCCCGCACCACCGCAACAAAGTGGCGGGCCTGACCGAAGGCGGCCGCTGCGACATCATCCGGATAGTAGGCCTCTTTTTGACCCAGATCGGCACGGGGACCGGTCACCTTCCAATAGCGCAGGCCATCGTTGCCGTGCTTCTTGTGAAACTCCAGGTAGCGTCCGTCGCCGGGATAGCCCACAATCCCACTCCACACCTGCTCTGAAACCTCGGGGTGGCGACCGAGAACCGTCAACCGTGCAGGACCGCCATCCGACGAAATCCCGTGGGGCTCCAATACCGACCGCCAGCCACGCATGGGCTCCCACTGCGCACGATCCCAGCCCACTTTTTCAAAACCCCGCGGTCCCTGGATGCCCTCGGACCGCGCCTGGCCCAGGAGCTGTCCATCCACGACGAAGTAGCGAACCCCCTCCTGCGAAAAGAGAACTTCGACGCCCTCCCGCATCCGCTCCTCGGTGTGCACCACGGGCGGGGTCCACGGCCCCCCGGGCCGATAGGCACACTCAGGCAACCAGGCGCCACGCGGCCGGAAGCCCAGGGCCCGCTCGCTGGTGTGAACACCTGCACGCACCTGTGCACGCGCACAAACATCATGTAGGATTAAGGGCATAAAGCCGTGAGTTGCGTTTGATGTCAGCAGCTCAATGCGACCGGCCTGAGCGTGCGCGGCGAAAGCAGCGGGAATGTTCTGGTCCAAGGCCTCGAATTGCTGGGCAATCTTGCCGAAGTGGCGATCCCAACGCTCCGCCAACCAGGCCAAATGGAGATCCCCGCGATCAGCAAACTCCTTTCGATCCCGACGCGCCTGTTCCTGTCTGCCCTCCAGCCATTTCGGAAAATTACGCCGGAACGTTGGAGAATGTAATTGCTCCAGCAGGACCGGCATCAAACCCATCGTTACGGGGCATGGAATACCCTCCGCCGCACACTCGTCGAAGAGGGTGAGCAGCGGCATCCAGGTCTCCGCCGCCGCTTCGTAGAGCCAGAACTCTCCGTGGGGCCACCAGCCGTGGTGGAGCACCCAGGGAAGGTGTCCGTGCAGGACCAAACAAAAATCACCGCGCATCATCCCTCCACAGACAACACAAAGGACAACTCGCGGGACTCAGCCGCCCACAGCTCGATCGGCCACCAAATCAGCAGGTTGACGCCTTGGTGTAGGCTCGCAATTCCGGCGGGCGTGCGCGATACCACGTCGATGGGCGCAAACCAGAGCTGCGCGGTCGCCCCTTCCGGCGCGCCGGGGCCGGACCGGGCCGCCAAGCGCACCCGCATGCCCCGCTGCAGGTCGGTCAGGGTGAAGGCTCGGACGCCTACCACCTCTCCCGGCTCGGCCGTGGAGAAAACCCGGCGTGGGTTGCGGCCATCCCAGGACGGTCCCGCGGGATCCAGCTCCACACCCAGCTCCAGACCATTGCCGACGGTACTGTCCAGGTTCAGGTTGAACTCCACCCCGAAGCGCAGGTGCAAACCCTCGTTGAAGCGGTTGGAAATCGTGTAGCGAACGTGGACTTCTGAGCGCCCTTTCGGAAAGTGAAAGCTCTTTTCGACGCGGGCAAGGCGCACGCCGCCACCTTCGGTGACCGTTCCTTCCCGTGCCATCACCACCGTGGGACCTTCGTCGGAATTCTCAGCCTTCTCGACCTGATAGTCGCCGCCGACAAAGTCGCCTTCCTCGACATCCCCTTCCCCAAAGAAGCGGGCAGCCGTCGCATCAGGATGTAGCATACGATCCTGAAAACATGCGCGCGTCCATCGGTCTTCGTGGAGACGGGCGGCCAGCATCGGCTCCGCGATGGGCAGATCGGGCACCATCTGGGTGTCCGGAACCACCTGCCCGGCATCGGTTGCGTCGTCTTCGTCGGGAAGCAAAAGTGGAAGCTGATCGCCTTTTCGAAGGCTATCGTGGAAGTATTCCTCGCGCCTGCCCCAGGTGTTGAGCAGATTTCCCGGCAGTGACCAGACATTCAGCTCCGTCAGGGAGCCACCCTGTGATGGACTGAACACCGCGGAAAACTGTGGGCTTTTGACGACGACATCTTGGCGTCCGTCACAGTCGGCATCCACCTGGAGAACGCGGGTGACCTCTGCATCGCCGAAGGCGCCGGTGACCGCGTACTCCGCCCGCAGCAGGTTGGACCAGGCATCGTGCCGCACCGCGCCGTCCTGGGCGCCCACCTCGGTGCCCAGCACATAGGCGGAGCCATGCTGTGCCCGGTAGAGCGCAGCGGTCGCTTCGGTCAGGGCCTGCTCCAGAACCTGGACGTCCAAACCGCGACGGCTGCGGTCCCGGATGGTGTTGCGTAGGCGGAACACTTCCACCGACGTACGTAGCATCTTTTTGTGGAGACGGTTCAGCTCTGGGTTCCGGGTGAGGAGCTGGTCCCAGCCTGGCCGTCGTAGCAGTGGCAACAACTCGGTAGCCTGGGGATCCCCTTTCTTCCAGCCATTCAGCAAACCGATCATCCGCTGGGCCCCCTCAGCGGCCGCAGCCAGGGAGACGGGGAGCGAGATCGACGCCGGCGGATACACCCGCGCGGTGGGAGGCATCCGATCCAGGACCGTCCCGAAATCCACAAGCTTCAACCAGTGATCATTATCCGCCAGCTCGTTGAAAAAACGGCGCACCCACCCCCGACCACTGCCAAAACAGCGGGTGGCGGAGGCATCCAGTGCCGCCCCAAAACGCTCGCCC
>JBEIQS010000249.1:0-7953 GCA_040376425.1 Alphaproteobacteria bacterium
AAATCTTTCCGTAGACTTGCTGAAAACCGGCTGGATGGGTGGCCCGGAGTCGCGCCTGAAGAAGGGAGAAGGAGAAAGCTGGAACCAAACCGAACAACTTCGCATCGCGGCACAGAATATCGGGATCAGCCTGGAGAGCCTGTACCAGGCTATTTCCGAGCACCTGCTGAAGTTGGATGAACAGCGCCGAAAGACCCACCTGACCGAGGAACAGCGTGCCCAAGTCAAACAACTGGCGCCTGGGACCCACGGGCTCCGGGATCTCAGCACCTTGGTAGGCTACTGGCAGCGACTGCACGGTTTCGCGGTCACCGGCTCTACCAACGACCTTCGGCCTCTGCTGCCGGCGCGCATGAACGGGCGTCGATAACGGAGACCTTCCGCCCGTCCTTTCCCGCCGAAGGTTGTAGCCGCCGGCGCCTCCCCCTCATACATGCCCTTTATGCTACTTCAAGGCGTACAGGCCTCCTACATCGTCGAAGACAGCCCCTCGCGCCAGGGGGGCCAGGCGGAAGTGTACAGGGGGCGCCGCTCGGACAACACGACCTCCCTGGCCTTCAAAGTTGCCCGCCGGAGAGCCTCCAGCAAGGCGTGGATGGACCAGGAGCGGCAGGCCCTGGAGCAGGCCGGGCGCCGCAGGCGTCCGTCGGGGGAGCCCTGGGTGGTTCCCATCCTGGACCACGGAATCACCAAGGATGGTTCCGCATTTTTGGTGATGCCTTGGTATCCCTGGAACTTCCGGGACTGGCTGAACCGAGAGAATCCCTCCGTACGAACCCGTATTCATGCACTTCTGTTGGTCGCCGAGGCGGCCATCGAATTCCAACGTTCCGGCAGCAACCATGCCCATGTGTTGATCCACCGCGACCTGAAGCTGGACAACATCCTGGTGCGCGAGGTGGGCGGAAAATTGGAGGTGGTTCTCGCCGATCTGGGATCGTCCAAACATGCACGGCTGGGGATCATGTCGGGAAACACGGTGATCTACACGCCGGGCTACGCCCCTCTCGAACAGCGTTTTCCGCTGCTGACGGAACCGGACCGCTCGGTGGATGCCCATGCTCTGGCCGTGACCATCTACGAGGCGCTGACCGGGCTGCTGCCCCAGACCATGTTGGGCCGGGAGGGCCTGATCAACAACTACGGCCAGCGCTTTGGCAGCCTGGCGCGCAAACAGCAGCGGACGGAGGAGGAGGAGGCCGAATACCAGGAGATGCGCAGCCGTCCGATCCGCGCCTACCTGAACCCCGCGCCCGAGCCCGGTCTCTACACAGTAGACCGTGACTACCTGTTGAAACAGCTTGTGCAAGGTCTGCGCTCAGAATTTCCAAACGCGGAGTCCATTGCGTTGGAGATCTGCGACAAGCTGCTGCCCACGCTCAGCACTGCAATGGCGCTGCTTCCCGAAGATCGCCGTGTAGAACTGGTGGATATCTATGGTGGACTGGAGTCGGCCCGTCAGTCGGTGGAACATGCTGCCCCTCCGCGCATCGCACCGGCCCGGCCCCCCGCCGGCCCAACGGTCGGGGATCCACCGGGATGGGGGGAAACCTACAATGAACCTGTGGTGGCACCGGTCCCTGCGGTAGCGGCCCCGGCCTCCGCCACCCCGCCCCGCACGCCGCCCCCGCCGGCCGGCCCCCCACGCGGCAGCCGCCCCACCGCCGAGAGCAGCAGCTCACTCCCGATCTGGATCGGCGGAACGGCAGCCGCAATCGGCCTGCTTGTTGCGTTGATCTTCGGTATTTCCTCTCTTTCCTACTTTGATCCGCTCCCACCCGAGACCCCGGCTCTGGTCTTGCCCGAGCGCAGCCACAGCCCGGTGGCCGCCAACGAGGTCGCCGTACCCACCCCACCCCCACCCACCCACGGGACCTTGTCGATCAGCGTGGTGGGCGGCCAGGGACGAATCTACATCAACGGAAAGGCCGAGGGGAGCAGCCCCAAAACCTTAAACCTGAGCAGTGGCAGCTACGAGGTGCAGGTACGGAACACCGCGATCGGCCTGGACTGGCGAGAGACGGTCCAGGTTGTGGGTGGGGAAAACAAAAAGCTCTCCATCGATCCGGATGCGTCCCAAGCTCCGTCGTCGGGCAGCACAGGTGTCCCCTGCGATAGCTTTGACGGAGGCGTTCGCCTGCTACTCTCCTACAAAGAGGATGCCAGCGCGACCACCACCCTGGACGGCGGGATCTCCGGATTGGCCAACCGGATGACCCACCTGGTACCTCAGGGAAAACACCTGATCCTGCTGAGCCCTCAGGATTCCGGTCATGCACCGGTGCAGGTGCAGGCGCAGGTCCAGGGCTGTACCATACGCCTTTCCACTGCAAACGGAGGTTGTACAGCACAGATCCAAGCCCCAGACCAGGGTCAGGTGCAGGCCGTCTACAGCCGGAAGTCGAGCCTGAGCTGCGGCTGACCACCGCGGGGCCGGACTGCCCTGGACGAACCCACCCGCAAAAAGCCAAGCTTGTTCCATATGCAGGACGGTAACTACCCGCAGAGAGGGGACGTCGGAGGTGCCGGTGAAGAGGGGGAGGAGAAAAGCCCCCACCCGGTCCGGGTGGTCACGCGCTACCAACTCTCGGCAGAGGCGCCGTACCAGCTTGCCGCCCAATCGCCGCAGGTGCGCGAAAAGAAGCTTAGCAGCGGTCAAAAGGCGAGACCGCAGGCGGTGCCGAACCGCATCCGCAGCCCGGTGGCCGAGCTGGAGAGGGATTTGACATAGGTCAAACCATCAGTTTTCGAGAAAACCCAACTCTTTAGACGTCTAAAGAGTTGGCTTTTCTCACATCTGCCGTCCCACACCTCCGCCGCACCCAGCGACAACTCTCCCAGAAATTCGGAGCGTTCAACGGGCAATCAGCGGTTGCCAAACACCCTCTCCCGGCCTTCGGCCGGTCTCCCCTCACCCCACCCGCCCCCAAAACCGCCCCCGCGACTCCGCCGCGAACAGCACCACAAAAAGCCCGAAGTCCCAGGCCATCGGCCACATGAAGCCGTCGGTGCGCACGGCCGCCAGCCACCCTGCCCAGTCCCCCGCCAGAAGCCCCCATGCGCTGAACCCGGCGAAGCCGAGCGCCAGCAGCGCCCAGACCCAGGCTGGAACGCCAGGGGGACCTTCGGCCCGCTCCCGCCGCAGCACGGCGTAGGGCAGGATCACAAAACAACCCAGGACAAAGCCGCCCAACAGGAAGGGCCACGCCGGAAGCCGCCCGGGGCGGTGCCACTCCTTCCGCCACAGCGCCGCCATCGCCAGCGGCCACAACCCCATCATCTGAAAATGCGCCACCACCATGGGGTTCTCGCCGGCCCAGTCGCCGCTGAGCAGGCGGATGAGCCAGGGCCAAAGGTCAGGCCGGTTGGGCGGGGACAGCCCGAAGGCCACCGCCACACCAAGGAGCCACAGGATTGCGTAGGCGCTGCGCATGGGGCAAGGTACGCGGCTGGCGGGCGAGAGGCAAGATGGCCTGGTGCAGAGCGGTAAGGTGTACCGCCATGTTCCGAGAAAAGGCAACTCTTTAGACGTCTAAAGAGTTGCCTTTTCTCGCTCCCCGTCCACCATCGCCCCCACGATCAGGCTCCGCCTGGCGCCTGCGGCGCTCGGGCCGCACGCGCCTTACCAAATCTGGAAAATACTCGCCTTCTTTCCACCTCCTCCCCCCCGTGCTACAGTTACGCAGGAGCCGCTCCGCTGAAAGAATACTCCCATGCCGAACCCCAGCGCATCGCGGCTCGTGCCCCCGAGCGCACGCCGGTGTTGGCGGAAACGGGGGAACATCGCAGCGACCCGGTGCGCCAGCCCGGTCAGGTGGCGCTGGATGTGGCCCGCTCGGTCCAGGCCCGCGCCCGCGGTCATCGCCCGCAGGGAACAGAGTCCTCCCACCGCGAGGAAGAGCAGGAAGAACAACACCAAGAAGCCACCGTCCAACTGAAGGCCGACCCGGAGCGCGCCGACCGTAGCCACAGCTCGCCGGTCGAGGTGCAGCGCCGGCTTGGGGTGGGTACCAGCCTGCCTACTCATGTGGCAGGGCGATTTTCCTCCGCCTATAACCACGATTTTTCGGACGTCCGCCTGCATACAGAGAGCGAGGTGGTCCAGCGTATGGGCGCCAAGGCCCTGGCGGTCGGTCGATCCATCGCCTTTGCTCCGGGACAATTCCGCCCGGGCAGTCGGGACAGCGACCTTCTGATCGCCCACGAGCTGGCCCATATCGTCCAGCAAAGCGGCGGTTTGGGGACGTTGCAGCCGGCTTCTCTGGACAGTTTTGAAGTCGAGGCCGACCACGCCGCAGAAGTAGCGGTCTCCGGTGGCTCGGTGGACAGCTTTTCTTCGGTGCAAACGGCGGTGCAATGCGGCGGGGGTGACGACCCGCCGGTGGCCACCTTTACCGTGGACACCGAAATTTATGCCCAGCCCGAGGAGGGGCGCTGGATCCGCGCGAAAATCACCGAAGTCCGCGAGCCCGCCACCACCTCGGAAGAGGGGCTTTTGCAGGTCTCCGGTCCGCCCGCCCCGGAGGGCACCACCGACGATGGCTGGGAGTACATCGTCGATTTTGAGGCCGACACCGGCTACACGCAGCTTTGTTTGCTCTCCTACAACCTGCATGATGCCAAGGCTCAGCAGAACCCGGGGGGCGGCGGTCGCGGCCCGGGTCTGGAGCCCGACGAGGAGAGCTACTCTGACTTGTGCCCGGATGGCTCGGAGCTGGTGCCGCCGGAGAGCCTGGTGTCGGAGGAGGAGCCGGGGGTCAGCGAGGAGGAAGGCACGGAAGACGCCGAGCCCGCCCTTTGCGAGGCCGAGGAAGTGTCTTCGGCACCCGACTTCGGCTCGCCCGATCCGGTGTCCTCTGTGGCGCCTCCTCCGATCCCGGATTTTGATGCGCCCGAGCTGCAGATCTCCCTGGACCCGGGCGAGGCGCTCTGGATGCAGACCCAGACCGGCCAGGATGTTCTGGCCGACATCGACGCGGTGAACGAGTCGGTGGATCTGTTGTACAGCCACAACGAGCAGGAATTCTGCTCGATCCTGGACGATGCCCAGACCCAGATCGATACCAGCGATCAGTACACGGATCGCCTCCAGTCCCGCACCGAGCTGATCTCCGACCAGATGAGCAGCAACCTGGATGATCTGGGGGTCTGCGGGGTGGACGATGCGCAGCTTTCCACCGATCAAGGCGTGGATGTCGTCACGCAGAACACTGAGCTGGCCCAGACCACGCTGAGCGAGTTCTCGGTGGAGCAGCAGCGCCACCTGGAGGAGCAGACCCGTACCCTGGAAACAGAGGTGGCGGCCCAACGCGACACCTATGCGACGAAGATCGACGAGTTCATCACCAAAGAGGCGGAGAAGCTTCGCAAGCGTCTGAACGCCACCATCAAGATCCTGGAGGACGAGGCGGCGGCGGACGAGGCGGAGGTCTGGAAGCAGTCCCAGGCCTGGGCGGGCAGCCCCTCTCAGGCGGCGGTGGACGAGGCGGACCGTCTGGCCGGGGTGGCGGCCGGGGCGCGGGTGAAGAAGCGCTATGCGGAGGCGATGCATCGGGTGGCCGATGCTGCAATCGAGGATCTTCTTGCGCAAAAGGGCGAGCCTTCGGCGCTGATCTCCGGGGCGCTCCACGCGCCCACCCTGGACCAGCTCTGGCCGGCCCACCAGAAGCAGCTCAGCCAGCAGGAGGAGGAGAAGAAGAAGCGCGACGCGGAGATGAAGACGGCGGACGAACGCTTCAAAACCGTGACCACCAACACCAACGAGGTGCAGGCGCAGGCGGTAGAGGATCAGGTCTGCCTGGCCGACGATACCCTGATGTCGGCGCAGGAAACGGCGCAGGAAACGCTGCAAAGCTCCACCGAGCAGACCGAGGCGCAGGTCAACGAGGTGACCACGGTCCTGTCCGAGGAGCAGAAGCAGCGCCAGCAGGGCATGCAGGATCTGATGCGCGTTCTGGGGGCCCAGACGCCGCCCGCTCAGAAGACCTGGCGCAGCTATATGGCCGAGTACGAGCACGCGCAGGTGCAGGAGCGCGAGCAGGTTTGCATCGCGATGGAGGACTACCAGGAGGAGCGCTCCTCCGAAGCCGTCCATGCCACCGAGACCCTCCTCACCAATGCTCAGACGCAGGTGGACGAGCTTCAGGTCTGCGCGGAGTCCGATGCGACGGCCTTCACCGAAAATGTGCAGGCGGGAGCCCAGCAGACCACGGCGCTCCTGGACCAAAGTCTGGCCGACAACGCCCAGAGTGCGGATCAGCGCTATCAGGCGGCGGTGCAGGCGGGTGAGCAGGAGCTGGTCCAGCTCCACAGCGATGGCGAGGCCTTTTTCGAGAAGCGCGTTCGCGACCGGGTGGAGAGCTACGGCAAGGAAGCCGACACTCAGTTGGAAGATCTCAGTGTCAAGATGGGCAAGGCACTGGAAGGCGCGGCCGACAGTGCGAAGGACAGCGAAAAATCCGACCGCGAAGCCCGCGAGAAGAAGTGCTGGGGCGGTATCGACTACACCTGGGGCACCGACGAAGAGAAGCTGATGGATGGGGTGGCGGGCCTGACCAAGGTGCAGGGCCACGCCCTACAATGGGTCTACCAACGCCAGCATGGCAGCCGCCTGGACGATGACATCATTGATGACACCAGCGGGTCGCTGAAGACCTCGCTCCTGGCCTGGATCGAGGGGAACCAGGAGGTTGCGGTGACCGAGGCGCTGAACTATGCGCGCTCGGAGGCCTATCTGGGCCTGGGCACCGATGCGGCCACGGCCGAGATTGCGCTGCGTGGGGCCTCGCAGCAGACCCGCGATGCGCTGGCCAAAGACGAGAGCTTCAAGGAGGCCAAAGACCGCTTTTTGGAGCGCTTGGGGGGCAACCGCGAGGGTGGCTTCCGCACGCCGGACTACGACGCGATTGCGGTGCTCACCGACACCACCCAATCCAAGGAGTCGGCGGAGCGTATGGCCGACGGCATCCGCGTCTGGGAGGCGATGGAGGGCCCGGGGACGAAGGAGGACAAGGTCTACGAGGTGCTGGGCAAGCGGGATGCGGCGGGGAACCGCAAGCTTTCCGAGGACTATGCGCGCTATGTCTTCATGCGCGAGCAGCGTATGAACGGGGGCCAGCAGCGCTGGGAGGATCTGCCAGAGGAGACCCGACGCGAGTATTCGGGCAAGCTGGCCGAAGACATTTCGGGCGATTTCTCCCGGGCCGAAGAGGATCGGGCGGTGGCCTTGCTGGCGGGCAACAAGGGTGCGGCGATCTCGGCCCAGCTCGAGTGGGCCGCCACCGGCTCCAACGATGTGGAGGCCGCCCGCGAGGCGATGAAGGCCCTGAACGAGGGTCGGGGCTCCTGGACCACGACCACCAACGCGAAGGGCGAGGTGGAGAGCTCGGGCGACTGGCTTTCCAGCGCGGGCTACGCCGAGCGCCGCAGCGAATTTATGGATTCCACCGCCGGCTACCAGGCAAACCTGAGCTACGACGATCAGCGCGATCGTATCCGCAGCCGCCCCACGCGCGCAGGCCGCACGGCGATAGCCAACAATTGGGAGGAAAACCGTCAGGCCACCCGCAGCAACATCGCCCGGGAGTTCGGCGACGGAACGGTAACCCAGGATACCAATGCCAGCCGCGGTGCGGAGGGCGGCTACGCCAACACCGACGAGAGCATCGAGCGCGGCCTTCTGGACAGCTTTGAAACCGGTCGCTCCGATGCCCGCGATCTGATGAACATGGGGGTCCGTGGCCAGGGCACCCGCGAGAAGCAGGTGGAGGAGGCGCTGGACGCCATCCTCGCCGAGAACGACTTTGCCCTGCGCTTGCAGCGCCTGGAGGAGCTGGGGGCCTTCTGCTGGAGCTTCTTCGAGGCCGAGGTGGTGCCACACGAGCGCCACATCAAGGGCACGCGCGAAAAATGGCTGAAGTGGAGTGCAGGGCAGCTTCCCCAGCTCCCCGCCTA
>JBEIQS010000116.1:0-18687 GCA_040376425.1 Alphaproteobacteria bacterium
AAGATTGAGCACCGAATGTTTTCGTTCATCTCCATGAATTGGCGTGGTCAGCCACTTACCAGTCATGAAATAATTGTCAGCCTCATTGGCGGTACGAGGACCGAGGCCGGACTGCATGTGCAGTGTGAACTCGACATCAACCCATACCCGACCGGGATAAACAGACGAGGAGATGGAGAACCTGAACATCCGCCCCCATGCGTTCCATGGTGAGTGGAACTATACCTTGTCTACACTGCGAGTGGAATCGCAGTGACGATGGTGTTTGGACAAGTAATTTTCGGGAAGGCCCAAAGACGCCTACGGCAACACCTCCACCGCCGTGACCGACACCATTATCTACGATGCCACCGCACCGACCAATGGAACCGTCACTGCCAGCCCCTCCGCCGCCCAGGTCGCACTGACCTGGACCGGTTTTGCCGATGCGGGGAGCGGAGTCTATTCCTACAAAGTTGTACAAGGCACCACCACGGCCCCAACCAGTTGCAGCACCGGCACCGTGGTCTACACGGGTAGCGCAACCAACACCACCATCACCGGGCTGACCAACGGTACCACCTATGGCTTCCGGGTCTGTGCGGTGGACAATGCCGGCAACACCAGCACCGGGGCCAGCACAACCAGTCGCCCCGCGCCGGAATACAACGCTCCTACCGGCACCATCACCCTGGCCAGTGGCGCCACCTGGACCAAGAGTCGCTCAGTCACCGCCACCCTGGCTGCCACAGACGATACCGCGGTAGGCACCATGTGCCTCTCCACCACCGCCACCTGCACTACTTTTATTGCCTACAATACAACCGGCACCGCCTCGCTGGGCACCACAGCGGGCAGCCAGACCGTCTATGCCACCTTCAAAGACAGCTACGGCAACACCAGCACCGCTGTCACCGACACCATCAGCTACGATGGCACCGCGCCCACCAACGGAACGGTCACCGCCACCCCCGGTGCGGGCCAACTGGGTCTCTCCTGGACCGCCTCCACCGACGCTACCAGTGGACTCTCCGGCTACAAGGTGGTCTATGGGACCAGCAGCCCGGCCTCCACTTGCAGCACCGGCACCGTGGCCTATACGGGAACGAGCACCTCCACCACCATCACCGGACTAAGCACGGGTGCAAAAATCTACTACCGGGTCTGTGCCCAGGATGTGGCGGGGAATACGGCTACCGGTGCTACCGGCTCGGCCACCCCCCTATAATGAACCATACAGAAAGACCGGCCGGGTCCGCATTCAGGGGTCGGGAGCCAGCGCCAACTGCGCGTCGATCTGCTTCAGCAAAGCACGGGCTTCTTCCATGTCCTTCGCCCGCGCCGCCATCTCCATCTTCTTGCCCAGGAGCCCCAGCGGTGCCAGACCGAAGAGGGCAGCGGTGCCCGCAAGCTGATGGCCCGCCACAATCCAGGCCTGCCCGTCCGACGCCTGTGCGTCGCTCCGCAGTCCCGCCGTCGCTGCGCGGGTTCTCGCCAAAAAAGTTGGGTAGATAGCCTGCATCTCTTGGGGCATTTCCCAGTCTGGCTCCGGTGCCAGCGGCGCCGTCTGGCCCAGAATTCGGAACAAGGCCTCGCGACCCAGGGGCTTGCCTGCGTGGCTATCGCAGCCGGCGGCCAGACAGCGCGCCACCTCTGGGGGAGAGACTGACGCAGTCATTCCAATAATACGCACCTTCGAGCTTCCTTTTTCCGCCTCCATTTGCCGAATGGCCTGGGCCGCACGATAGCCATCCATCACCGGCATCTGCATGTCCATCAGCACCAGATCGTAGGTTTGCGCGCGGATCTTCTCCACCGCCTCCTCGCCGTTGTGGGCGATGTCCAGCCGATGGGGTGTACCGGAGAGGAAGGAGCGTAGGACCAATTGGTTGTCCTCCAGATCCTCGGCCGCCAGGATCCGTAGCGGCACCCCGCCGACGGTGGTCGGAGCCTCTTGCGCCACAACCCGCTCGCCGCGCAGGGCCCGACGCAGCCGCCGGGGGGTCGCGGGCAGCGTCACCACCGGACCGTCCACATCCGGCGCATGTTCAGCCGGACTGAGAAGATAGATAGGCTGCACCTTGATTTCCGGCCAGGCCCGCAGCGTTGCCGCCAGCATGGTCCCCTCAACTTCCTCCATCGCCCCCAGCAGGATGGCAGCGACCTTTCCGGCGCCCACCGCGCCGATCTTCCGCATCGCCTCTACAAAATTTTCCGCCGCCTCCACCCTCCAGCCCCACTTCCGGAGCTGCTCGCCGATCACCCGCCGTGTCTCCGGTCTCCGCTCCACCAACACCAGCGGTCGATCCTCTCCCGGCACCCCCTCCAGCGGCTGCCCGCACTGGGGGAGCCGCAGCCGCACCGTGAAGGTCGAGCCCTGGCCCAGCACAGACTCCACCCCGATGTCGCCCCCCATCCGCTGCACCAGCCCGCGCGAGATCGCCAGGCCCAGCCCCGCACCTCCGTGCGCCCGGGTGGTGGAAGAGTCCACCTGCGCAAAGCGGTTGAAGACATTCTCCACCTGATCCGCCGGGATTCCTATACCTGTATCCTGGACTACAAAGTTGAGCTCGCCGGGTGCCGGACAGTGAACCCGCAGCCGGATGCTCCCGCGTGTGGTGAATTTTGCCGCATTCCCCAGCAGGTTCACCAGCACCTGGCGCAGCCGTACCGAATCTCCCACCAGACGCTCAGGAAGATCGGCGGCCTGCTCCAGCAGCAGCTCCAGACCCTTGCCGAAGATCCCGATGGCCACGGTGTCCAGCGCCTCGGTAACCAGCTCGTGAAGGTCAAACTCCTCATGAGCAAGCTCGATACTTCCGGCTTCTACCCTTGACAGGTCAAGAAGATCGTCAATCAGGCTCAGCAGGCTGCCGCTGGAGCGGGCCAACAGCGCAAGGTAGCGCTGCTGGTCGGGGTCCAGCGGTGTTCCCCGCAGCAGCTCGACCGCCGCCAGCACGGCGTGCAAGGGCGTGCGGATTTCGTGGCTCATACTGGCCAGAAACTCCGTCTTCGCGCGGCTGGCAGACTCCGCCACTTCCTTGGCCTCCCGGAGCGCTGCTTCCACCCTTTTGCGGCGGCTGATCTCGGCCAGCGTGCCGCTGACCCGCGCATGCGACGCGCGGCCCCCGCGGATACTCACCCAGCGCCAGTCGCCACGCCCATCCAACAGGCGCAGCTCCATATTCACCGGGGCGCCCTCGCGAATACTCTGGTAGAAGCTCTCCTGCAGCGTACCCAGCTCCTGCGGGTGGACACGCTCCGCCCAGTTTTGCTCGCTACTTTCGTAGTGAAGAATACGAAGAAGGGCAGGGGAGGTATGCAAGCGGCCAGCTTCCAAATCCCAGTCCCACAGCCCCACCGAGGCCACCTCCATCGCCTGCTGGGCGCGCTGCTCGTTCTCCCGCGCCTGCGCTGAGATACGCTCCCCGCCAATACGCACGCGCACAGCCGACAGCAGGGTAGAGCAGGTCGCAAAAAAGGGGCTCAGTTCGCGCAAAAGGGCCACGGGGTAGCCGCCGGGGCGGCCGCCAATGGCCAACACCCCGTGCGCGCTATCCCCGGCCAGCAGGGGGACCACATGCAGGGGAGCCCCCTCCACAGTGCCCAGCTCTACCCGCCCCCGGCGAGCGCAGGCACAAAGCTGCTCCAGCAGCTCGGCTCGCCCCTCCTCGCCGAGTGGCTTGCGCGCCGGGCTTTGGTGCAGGGCGCGCACCGGAGTCTCTGCCGGCTCCACATTCAGCTCGGAGAGCGCCGCCAGATCGCTGCCGCTGAGGGCCATGAGGTCCACCAGCACCGCTTCGAAGATCTCCTCGCCGGGCCGACCGTCGATCAGCAGCTTCTGCAGGCGGGTGATGGAGGAGAGGATGGCGTTGGATCGGTTCTGAGCGTCGCGGGCGTCCTCCCGATCGGTGACGTCGAAGAGGGAGAGTATCCGCTCGGTGCCAATGCGCCGCCCGTGGCAGTCGAAGTGCCGGGGCGGCAGACCGCTGCTGCGCAGCTCCATCTGCGCGCTGCCTTCGGCGGCGACCCGGGCCAGAAAGTCCTGCCAGACCGACCGCAAGTCCGGGTGTACACGGTGCGCAAAATCCTGGCCTTCCAGATCTCCTTCGGCCCCTACCATGGCCGTCACCCGAGGAGAGGCAAAGCGGACCACCCCGACGGGGTCCACCACTACCACGCCCTCGCGCAACATGCCGATCAATGCAGAATAGCGGTCTTCTGCGGCAGACAATTTTTCTAGCATCCGGTACTGGATCTGGACATGAAGCTCGGCCTCGGTCATTGGGGAGCCCGCAGCGCTGCGAGGAGCTGGTGGTGGTCCATCACCCCGGCATAGAGCGGGAAGACCTGATCCAGATAGAAGCGCTGCTCCAGCTCGCTGCGGCCAGCGGTGCAGTCCGAGAGCACGGTGACCCGATAGCCCTGCTCAAAGGCGGAACGTCCGGTGGAGTCGATGCAGACGGCGGTGACCACGCCCGCCAGCACCACATCGCGCACCCCGCGCGCCCGCAGGTAGTGATCCAGGTCGGTATTGGAAAATGCATTCAGCCCGCGCTTGCCCGGCACCGGCACGATGCGCTCCCCCAGGGCCTCCAGCTCGGGAATGGTGGCGCCACCGCGGGTGCCGGCCCGGAAGGCGCCCACATCGCGGATGGCCCGCAGGATGCCCACGGGATCCTGAAGCTCCGAGTAACCCTCCGTGAATTGAATGGGAGTGGACACCATGTGTACCGGACTGTTCCACAGGCCTCGGATCAGGTCCAGTGTATTCGGGAGTATATTCCCGCCGACGACCCCCTCTTCGACCACCTTTCGCAGCACGCCGTCCGCCGCAAAATAGTCGTTCTGAAACCCGATCAAGAGTACAGCGGTCTGCGCAGGGTCCATCTGATTTTCCTCGAATGCAAAAAGCGGGGTGGCGGGGAGGCGCCTGTTCCAATATACCACGAGGTCGGGTTTCCTCAATGGGCCACTCGAACTGGAGCCGACGATGAGCAGTGAACCCCTGACCATCCTGGTGGTGGACGACGATATGGTTTTTGGGGATATGGTAAGTATCTGGCTGCGAAAGCTGGGGGCTACTGTGGTGGTGTGCCACAGCGCGGAACAGTGCCACGAGGTGATGAACCGCGGCTTGAACCCGAAGATGGTGATTCTGGATGTGATGCTCGGCGACCAGGACGGCGTGGCGCTCCTCCGCTTCATCCGCACCCGCTGCAGCGCCCCGGTGGTGATGCTGACCTCGGACACCGACCTGTCCACCGTGGTCCGCGCCATGCGCAGCGGCGCCACCGACTACATGACCAAGCCAATCACTGAAAAACAGCTTGCAACACGCATCCATACTCTGATCTCTCAGGAAGGTGCGCCCCCGCCGCCCGCCGGGGTCGAGCCACCTTCGGAGATGATGCAGGACCTGTACCGCCTGCTGGGACTGGTGGCCGCGACCGACATGACCGTGCTGGTCCTGGGGGAGACCGGAACCGGGAAAGAGGTGATTGCTCGCCGCATTCACCAGCTCTCCACCCGGGCCAACAAGCCCTTTATCGCCATCAACTGCGCCGCCATTGCCGAGTCGCTTCAGGACTCCGAGCTTTTTGGCCACGAACGCGGTGCATTCACCGGATCGCACTCCCGTCGCATCGGCCGGTTTGAGCAGGCGCACGGCGGTACGCTCTTTCTGGACGAAGTGGGCGAGCTCTCGCCCGGCCTCCAGGCCCGCCTGCTGCGGGTGCTGCAGGAGCGCAGCTTCTTCCGGGTGGGCGGCAACCAGGAGATCAACGTGGATGTACGCCTGATTGCGGCCACCCACCGCGATCTACGGACCGCCGTGCGCGAAAAAACCTTCCGGGAGGACCTCTTTTTCCGGCTGAGCGGCTTCGAGGTGCATGTGCCCGCCCTGCGCGAGCGTCGCGAAGATATTCCGGTCTTCCTGGACTATTTCCGGCGGGAGCTCTTTGATCGCTACCGGAACACTGGCTTCTCCAGGGAGGCGATCGAGCGCCTGATCGCCTACGACTGGCCGGGCAACGTGCGCGAGGTGCGGAACGCCGTGGAGCGTGCGTGTATCCTGGCAGCCGGACGGCAGATCGAGGCCGAGGACCTGCCAGAAGCGGTACACCCCGACATCCCCTCCCGCGACAAAGATGCGTTGACCGCCTCGGAGATCGTGGAGCGCAGCCTGTGGATGCGGACCCTGGAGGAGACCGATGGCAACTCCAGCGAAGCGATCCGTCGGCTGGGGGTGCCGCGCACCACTTTCTACCGGAAGCTGCGCCGCTACGGGATCAGCTAGTGTTCCATGGATGGCACGGCGAGCTGGGCCGACTGTTCCATTGATGGAACAGCCCCACCGCCGGAGGCGCGGAACGCGACAGCGGACGATACCTACCGATGGACGGTTCGGGGGAGCGGAATCGAGAACAGCCTTTGCAGGCTATTTTTTTCGTTCGGTCGCGGGTATGGCGGAGGGGTAGAAAGCTGGCATGGTTTTTGCATAGGAGGGGGTCACACCACGGATCACCTTCTTCAGAGCGACTTGAACCATGCAGCTACAACGCCGACTTCATTCCTGTCTGCCACCGTGGCCCCTGTTCCCACCCGTGGAACAGCTCGATTTTCGGCCTGCATCGCACCGCCCCAGAGACCTATTCCGCTTGTGGAACAGCCTGCGCGGCGCTCGAGTCCACACAACGGGCCCTCTCAGCGCGTACCCTCGGGTACAAATTAAAGGAGCATCATGTCGATGACCCCTGTACCACACAATGAAAACGAGCGTCTTTCTGATCTTCAGTCTTACCATATTCTGGACACCGCCCCAGAGCCTGAATACGATGACATTTCCAAGCTGGCCGCGTACATCTGCAACACGCCCATTGCGTTGATCAGCCTGGTCGATGCGGATCGGCAGTGGTTCAAAGCCAAAATTGGCCTGGAGACCTCGGAAACACCACGCGACGTGGCCTTTTGCGCCCACACCATCCTGGAAGATCTGGTGCTGGAGCTGCACGATGCCAGCCAAGATCCCCGCTTTTCGGCCAATCCGCTGGTATTGGGTGCGCCGGGCATCCGCTTCTATGCCGGGGTTCCCCTGGTAAGCCGGGCGGGGCTGGTGCTGGGTAGCCTGTGCGTGATCGACCTGCAGCCGCGCCGCCTGGAGCCCGCCCAGGTCGAAGCCCTCTCGGCGCTGGGCCGTCAGACTATCAAGCAAATGGAGCTTCGCCGAACCATTCTGATGAATCGCGAAGTCCAAGAGCGCATCGCCCACTCCGAGGAGCAGCTCTCGCTGGCCGTCTCCGCCGGTGCCATCGGCTTCTGGGACTGGAACATGCGCGAAAACACAGTGGCGATGAGCACGCTGCACGAGCAGCTCTTGGGGCTGGAGCCCACCGGAAAGCCACGTCCCGTCACCGAGTTTTTTGAGCGCCTCCACCCAGAAGATGCCCCCCGAGTTTCCGGAGAAGTGAACCAGGCCATCGCAACGCACGGACGCTATGACACCGAGATGCGGGTGGTCTGGCCCGACGGCACCGTACACTGGATGCACGATACCGGGTCGGCACAGTATGACCAAAATGGTTCTCCTTACCGAATGAATGGCACAATAAAGGACATCTCCGAGCGCAAGCGTACCGAGCGTGAGCTGGAGCTTCGCCAGGAGCGTTTTGACCTCGCCGTCTCCGCCTCCAACACCGGCGTCTGGGACTGGTCGGTGGCCACAAACCTGTGGTACAACACCGAAATCTCCAGAAAGATCCTGGGAGATACCGACGACGATCCCCCCTGGGATACCGAGACCTGGTGGGAGCGCATGCACCCCGATGACCGCGCGACGCTGCGCCCCTATGTAGATGCCCAGCTTGCCAATCCCGATGTTCATAACTGGAGAATTGAGACCCGCCTGCGCCACCGCGACGGCGGTTGGCGCTGGCTGTTGGTCCAGGCGCGTATGGCCCGCGACAGCCAGGGAAACATCTCCCGCGTGACCGGCACCCACATCGACCTGACTGAGCAGAAGGAGCGCGAGCGGGTCCTGGCCGAGGCCAAAGCGGTGGCCGATCAGGCCAACCGGGCGAAATCCGACTTCCTGGCTAATATGAGCCATGAAATCCGCACGCCGATGCACGGGATTATCGGTCTGGCTCGTCTTCTTTCCGACTCCTCCCTGAACGCGGAGCAGCGCACCTACCTGCACGGGATCGACAGCTCGGCCCAGAGCCTGCTGCGCTTGGTGAACGAAGTCTTGGACTTCTCCAAGGTGGAAGCCGGAAAGATGACCCTGGAGACCGAGCCCTTCGACCTGGCCCGGCTCCTGGACGAGGTACGCCACCAACTCAACGTGTCGGCCAGCTCAAAGGGGCTGTTGCTCCAGGTGCAGGTGGACCGGTCTGCACGGCTGCATTTGTCCGGCGATGTGGGGCGTTTGCGGCAGGTGATCATCAACCTTGCGGGCAACGCCATCAAGTTCACCGAGCGCGGCTTTGTGCGGGTCCACGTCTGGAGGGTGGGCGGCACCGACGATCATCCGCAGCTGCGTTTTGAAGTCAGCGACTCCGGTATCGGCATTCCCTCCGAGGCGGTGGGTCTGCTCTTTCAGCCCTTCTCCCAGCTTGACTCCTCGCGGTCCCGACGTTTTGCCGGGACCGGCCTTGGGCTCTCCATCTGCAAGCGCCTTGTGATGTTGATGGGGGGGGAGATCGGGGTGGAGAGTGCACCCGCCCAGGGTTCTACCTTCTGGGTGGAGCTGGCCCTTCCGGTAGCCGAGCCCATCACCGAGCCACTGACCTGGGGCACCGCCCCGGCGGCCCAGCGCTCGCTGGTCAGCAATGAGCAGATTTTGGTGGTGGAGGATAACGAAATCAACCAGATGATTCTGGTTTCTTTCCTCCAAAAAATGGGGCTGCGTACCGATGTAGCGGTCAATGGACTGGAAGCGGTAAACCGCATCCGCTCCAATCGCTACGCGCTGGTGCTGATGGACTGCCAGATGCCGACGATGGACGGCTACGAAGCCAGTCGGATGATCCGCGCCAGCCACGGCAACCCCATGTCCCAGGTGCCCATCATTGCCATGACCGCCAATGTGATGCCCGGCGAGCGGGAGCGCTGCCTGCAATCTGGTATGAGCGACTACATTACCAAGCCTATTGACGAGAGAATTCTGGTAGCTACACTACAGGATTGGTTGAAAAAAGGCACCCACGACACGCGCGGGGACGGCCCCACGGGCGTGCTGAACCTGGCAGCCCTGGACCGCCTTGGCGGCCTGCGGAGCGCCGATGGTCGCGCATTGATCGGCAAGATGCTCGGGAAGTTTCGAGAGCTTTCGCCGCAGATTCTCCAGTCCATGCGCCATGCCATTCTGGCCCGGGACTGGGTGTCGCTGCGCCGCGAGGCTCACAGCCTGAAGTCAAACGCGGGCTATCTGGGGGGGACCGCCCTGGAAAAGGCCTGCCAGGAGCTGGAGACGCTGGCTGGCCAGCACGCCACCCGCCGGCAGGCGCCGGTGGATGTCGAGGATCTGGCGGGGCGGGTGCAGGAGCTGGAGCGCTTGGTGAGCAGCTTCCAGGATGCGCTCGGCCGCGCCGAGCAGCAAAACTGAGGGCCGGGGAGCCGGGGAGAAGGGGACAGCTACACCGGGCACACCATCTCAAAGACCGCCCCGTCCTCGTTACGAAGCTCTAATTTTCCCTTGATCTGCCGGCTAAGCGTGCGGACCAGCTTCAGGCCCAGGCTGCTGCTCTTCTCCAGCACCAGCCCCTCCGGCAGACCCGGGCCCCAGTCCCGGACCCGGATGTGGAGCTGCTGCCGCCCCACGTTCAGCTCCACCCGCACATCCTCCGGCCGGTCGCTGGGTCCGCTACAGCCGTATTTGAAGGCGTTGGTGATCAGCTCATTCAGGATCAGGCCGATAGGAACTGCTGTTTCCACCGTCACCTCGATGGGGCTGCTGCACACGGTCACCTTCTGCTGTGGGGCCAGGGTGTAGCGGAGGGTCTCGACAAGGCGACTGGTATAAGCGCCCAGGTCCACCCGTTCCAGAGAGGGGGAGCTGTAGAGCTGCTCGTGGATCATGGCCATGGATCGGACCCGCAGCACACTCTCCATCAACATCGCCTGGGCTTTGCCCGCAGGCATGTGGTCCACCTGCAGGCGCAGCAGGCTGGACACAACCTGGAGGTTGTTCTTCACCCGATGGTGAATTTCTTTGAGTAAGGTATCTTTTTCGGAAATGGACTGGGTCAGAACCTCCTCCAGCTTGCGCTGGGCAGCCAGGGCGTCGGTGCGGTCTTGGACCCGTAGCTCCAGCACATGGCGCTCTTGCTCCAGCTCACTCTGGCGCTGCTGTGCTTCGGTCACATCGTGGCCGATCACCACCAGCCGCCCTGGCCCATTCCAGTCCATCACCAGCCAGCGCAGGTCCAGAACCAGCTTACCTCCTCCTTTTCGAAGCCACTCCACCCGCTGTAGCGGAAGTACATCGCCGGAGCCCTCGTCCCGCTCGGTGCAGCGGATCAGCCACTGGCGGCAGCTATCGTCGCAGAAATCGGGCTGCACGAGGTGAAAGTTCTGCCCCACCAGCGCGTCATAGTCCCAACCCAGCGTCCGCAGCACCACCGCATTGAGGTCCACGATACGCCCCCGGTCATCCAGCACCACGATCAAGCCCGCCAGGTTCTCGACCACGGTGCGAAGCCGCTGCTCGCTAGCGACCAGCGCGGCTTCGGCCTGAAAGCGGGCGTAGATGTCCCCCATTCGGACCTCGATCAGCTCATCAAGCTGGTTCAGGCCCTCCTCCATCTCCGGCTGCGGCTCGGGCAGACGGCACACCAGACTGCGCAGCGTGGCGATCGGCTCCACCAGCTCCTGCCGGACCCGGGCCACCACACCCGAGCGTGCATCCCGGCTGCGTTCCAGGGAAATGTCGCGGATGATGCAGATGGCTTGCCGTGCACCGTTGCGGAGCGGCGCCATGCTGGTTCCCCCCCGCACCACCTCCCCTGAGAGCCGCACGTAGCGCAGCTCACGACGTGTCGGGCTATCGTTATTTTGAAGGGTATAGGACAACATTGCCGAAAGAACCTGGCGATCAGGACCAAGGACGACCGTGGAGAGATGGCGACCCTCCAGCGTGGCCACGGAGCGACCGATCATGCGGGCCAGCGCGGGGTTGACCATCACACAGCGCCCCCCGGCATCCAGCAAGACCATCGCCACCGGCGAACTCTGCCAGGCCATCACCATGCCCAGCCGCTCGATCTTGGTCTCTACCATGGCCGCAAAATCACGGAGAATGCCGATCTCCTCCGGGCTCCAGCTCCGTGGATGACGGTCCATCACCCCCAGCACGCCCAGCGCACTCTGTCCCACACCTGCCAGAATGGGTACCGCGAGGTAGGCCGCAAAGTCCCCCATGCCCAGCCCGGGGGTGGCGCTCAAGTCTGAGATCGCCATCACCTGATCGTTCAAGATCGTATACTGGCATACACTCAACTGGCGGGGGATCCGCTCTTCCAGGGGCCCGACCTTTGCCAACATCTGCACCTGATCCGCCCCCACCAGGCTCACGAAGCATGCATCCCCGCCCAGCACCCGGGCCACCAGACCGACAAGCTGGTCCAGCTCGCTGTATCGCCCACTTTCCGACAACGGAAGACTTGCAAGGCGCAAAACACGCTCGGCTTCATCGGCGGGAAAGGTGCCAGGACGCAGAAAGGTGGTGGGGACATGGGTCACGGCGCCACCTGGAGAATGAGGACGGGCCCCTCCCGCTCTTCACAGCCCACAGCGTCCACCACGGCCATCACTGTTTGTGAGCCTGGAAGCTCCACATAGACATCTGTACCCACCGGCACCTCCGTACCGATGACCAGCACCAGCCGCCGGGCAGACTGGTGGAGCAGCCGGGCGGGTCGCGGCGATGCCAAATCGGACAGCCGTACGTGGGCCGTGGTGCTTCCAGCCGGTTGCCGCAGACGGTTGATGTGGATCCGGTAGATTCCATGCCCGCTGGCGTCTTCCGGCCCGGCGGCCTCGGCCAGCACCGCGACCGACTTCCGCGCGCCATCACTCTCGACAAAAAGGAACGCCAGGGTGGGAAAGCTGAGCGGACCCATTGGAATCAGGAGCAAATCTACCTGATCCTGGCTGGGGTGTAGGACGGGGATATCCCCACGTGCCACAATTCGCGCCGCGGTCCACAGGGTCGCATTGCCAGCGGGAAGCTGGCGATGAAAGGGCACGGGAATTGGGCCAGGGGCCGTGCTACGCGTCGCGATATGCTTCTGGAACCAGACTTTATCACGCATCCGCAGCGAGTAGAGCAGCCGCTCGGAGGGGCCTATCCGTAGATGATCCCCGTGGCCGTCGGCCGCGCAGGTCTGACCGTCCGCCCCCGCGAGCTCCACCTCCCCCTTGGGCCCCCGCCAAACCAGGCCCGGCAGGGCTACATGCCCGAAGCAAGCGGCCCGATCCAGCTCCAAAACCGCCGCCGGAGACTCGGCATTGAACCCGTGGCTGCACAGCCAGTTATGAACGATATCCTCAAACAACTTCTCGGGTTGATCCAAAAAAAGGACCCGGGTATGTTCCTTCCACTCCAGGTGCAGCGCCCCCGCACGCACGTAGACACTGTTCAGCTCAGAGAGCAGGCGCTGTTCTTGCACGCCGTGGCTCCACAATCCGGGCATAGTGGCAAAGGCCAAGCGGCTCGCGGAGAGGACCAACAGTCCCTGGCGACAGGACAGCACCTTTCGCTCGCGGACTATCGCGAGATGGAAACGTGCGTTCGGGTGACTCCGATCCTCCAGCCCCTTCAGGAGCACCCGCAGCGTGCCCGCCGCCGATCCGCGGACCGGAGGCCGATCGGCACCTTCGTCCGACGGGTAGCCTTCGTTCCATTTCTCGATCGCCACCTGAAAGGGCCGATCCCCACGCAGCCGCGCCAGAAGGTTGGGCCGGTATTGGAGCTGCTCCCCCTGGATCTGGATCTGCCCACCACAGAGCTGCTGCGTGGAAGGAGCCCAACGGGAAAGTGCAGTCTCGGCGACATCGTCGGCGGTGGACGAGGACTGTGCGTTTGTCATGCTCTGGCATAAGCAAGAACCGTGCCAAGATTGATTCGGCAGCTTCCCGATACATGTCTCCAAACAACACCACCAAAACATAGCTTGATATCAGTCTATTGAGGCAGAACGACAGAGGATCACGTTCAGACGGGCTGGGGCGTCCCCGCCCCAGAGGCCCGGCGCCCCCCAACTGTTCCACCAAGCGAACAGGTCCACGACACAGAATCCCACCCACGAAACAGAACGGAGCCCAAGCGGAGCCTTGGTCAGAGGCAGTGTCCCACGAGAACATAGGGAGTACATGCTTCTTTCTCATCCTGTCCCACCGCGGACCACTGCGGACGATAGGGGGGTCAGCGATTGTACCACCCTGAAACAGATTCGCGCTCCAAACACCGCAAGAGCCTGCGGTGGGAGCGCGAAAAAAGTCTGAGGAGAGTGGGAGAGGTGGACGCTTCTACGCCGGAGGGACGAAGGCCAGCTCGGTGGGAATACGCAGGCACACGCAGGATCCCCGCTCCGAACGGGCCGAGCAGTTCGCGACCGTTTCGCAGCGATCTCCCTCGCAGCCCGCCGTGTTCCGCTCCCACACAATGGTACCCCGGAGCTGCTGCACCAGGGTGGATACCAGGCGCAGTCCAAAACTGCGCCTCCCGGCCGACAGATAGTCTTGCGGCATTCCCGGACCATTATCCGCGACGGATAGGACAATATCCCCGCCATCAATCCGAATGATGATACAGATTCGGCAGGGGGCGCCGGGGCGACTGCCATGCTTAAGAGAGTTTACAATCAGTTCGTTCATGACCAAGCCACAGGGCACCGCATTCTCTACGGTCATCCATACTTCTTCGGACTGTACCTCGATCTCGAAGCCCGGCTCCGGGCGAAGGCTATGCGTCAAGTAACGAGACAATTGTCGAATGTAGGCCCCCAGATCGATGCGTGAGAGCTGATCCGCCTGGTAGAGCTGCTCGTGGATCAGACCCATCGAGCGAATGCGCATCACGCTGTCGTGCAGCAGGGTCCGAGTCTCGTCCTCGGCCGCACCGCGCCCCTGCATGGCCAGCAGGCTGGAGATAATCTGGAGGTTGTTCTTGACCCGGTGGTGGATCTCCTTGAGTAGGGTCTCCTTTTCGTGAAGTGACTTTTCCGCATGTTGCTGTGCAGCAATGTGGGGCCCGACGTCCGAGATGCTGACAAGCACCCAGTTCCCCTGCTCCAGCTCAATGTCGGTGCGACGAAGCTCTACGGTGGTCCCGGGCCTTTGCGGCCGGACGAGGGAGGCCAGCACCGGCTGAGCGCCGTCCAAGCGCAGGGGAGCCGCGGACTCAGGCACGGGAAGGGACAGCGGACGGTTCAGTAGCTCCCCTCGGTCGAGCCCCAGCAGCAGCTCGGCCGCGGCGTTCACCTGTGCGACCCGCTCCTCGTTCAGCAGTACCAGCGGCACCGGTGACGCTTCAAAAAGGCTCTGGAAGCGGTGCTCGCTGCGGACCAGCGCTTCCGTGCGGCTGTGAACCCGGCGCTCCAGGTCGGCGTTGATCTCGGTGAGCTGCCCCAGGCTGCGGTAGACCTGAAGGTGGGCACCGATCACCAGCGCAAGCTGTACATAGACCTCCTCGTCCTCGCGCGGCAGCTCCACCTCGGGCCCCCACGCGAAGTTCAGACTGCCACTGACCCCCTCGGCGCTGACCAGCGGGCAGTTGAGCACGCTGTGCACCCCAAGGGCGGTCAGCAGCTCCCAGTCTCGATAGAGCGTCAACGATGCAGACCGTGAAGACAGGGGCAAGCCAGTGCGCAGCACCTCGGCAACCGCTGTTCCCGCCAGCTCGATCTGGTGGGACGAAGGTACAGGACCTGCGTGCAGCAGGGCGTGCTGGATGCCATCGCCGCCGGGTAGGTGCTCTACCAGCGACACCCGCTGGGCCCGGGTGACCGCGCCCACCCGCCGGGCAAGCAGCTCCAGCAGCTCGGTGCGGCTCTTACAATTGGCGGCTTGGGAGGACAGGCCAAACACATCTCGATGGAGACGGTTTGTGGCGGCAAGGCGCAGGTTCGCAGTCTGGAGCTGGCGAGCGATCTGCTGCCGGGTGGAGGCGGCATCGAAGGCCTCCACCACCGGCGCCAGAAGATCCACCACATCGGTCAGGGATAGTGGATCTTCCTCTATATTCCCCAGTGCCAACACCAGCACAGCCCCGGACTGGACTTGTAGGGGTACGGCCACCAGCGAGGCCAGCCGCTCCTCGGTCAGCGTACGCTCCAGGATCACGGGGTTGTTCATGGATAAGAGGTTGTGATAGCGGTCCAGCATCAGGTCGTCCAGCGACCGCGCCGTCCCCTCGTCCGCTTCGCCCCAGCGGCGCCGGCGTGTGACCATGGTGGGGGACACCAGCGCCAGATCGATGATTGTCGCCCCAAAAACCTGTGCCAGCTCCTTCATCAGTGGCGCAAACAGCTCCTCGGGATCGCGCATCTGCTCCACCAGCGACCGCCGCATCAACACGGTGACCAGCTCGCGCACCACCAGCATGGTCCGCAACATGTGGTCGTCCCGCTTGCGGCCACTGACGTCAAAGCTGGCGCCAAAGAGACGGACGGGCATGCCAGCGGCATTGCGGACCAGGCGAATCTCGTCACGTACCCACACATAGAAGCCGGCTTTATGCCGCAGCCGGTACTCCTGTATACAGTGGCCGCGCTCGTACATGGTGCTATGCCCGGCGATCACCCGGTCGACGTCCTGTGGATGTAGAATGGAGCTCCAAAATCCCTGCTGCTGCACCTCGAAAATCGAGTAGCCTAGCATGTTCACAATCGACTCGCTCACAAAATCGATACTCAGGTCGGGAAGGCGTGCCGAGTAGACCACCGCACCGGTGGTGGCCAGGACGGCGTCCAAGCGGTCCCGGTGCTCCTGCTGGCTTTCAAGCTGCTGTTGCTGCTCGGTCACATCGCGAATGGACAGCACCTTACTGCTGCCCGCCGCCTCGGGCACCGGAGTGATAGTATAATTGACAATACGAACGGAACCGTCCATCCGCTGGAGCAGCGCGTTCTCCGACGACCGCTCCTCCAACCTGCCCTCCCGCCAGAGCTTCAGCGGCTCGCAGCCCCGCTGATCTTTGTGTGTACACCGGAACACCAGCACCTCGTTCCAGGGGCGCCCGACCATCTGCTCCACCGACTGACCCACGAGGGCGGCGGCGGGCGGGTTGGCCAGCTCCACCACCCCCTGAGGGTCCACGGCAAAGACGGCATCGGCCACGGCTTCCAGGGTCAGGCGGTAGCGCTGCTTCAGGCGCTTCCGCTCTGCCTCCGCCTGTTTACGCACCGAGATGTCCCGGATCACCGCCATCAGGCCCGGCTGGTCCATCACCCAGCTCCGGGACAGCGCCAGCTCGACGTCCACTTCGTGACCATCCCGGTGGAGAGCCCGCAGCTCCAGCACCTTGCCCATCAGCCGGGATTCCCCGGTCCGCGTGAAGCGGACCATGCCCTCGGCGTGGACATCACGCACGCCCACCGGCACGATTCGATTCACATTTTGACCCACCATCTCGTCAGATGTGTAGCCCAAAATACGAGCAGCGGCGGGATTCCAGCTCAGGACGACACCCGCGAGATCGGTCATCACGATCGCATCCGCGCTCAGGTCCAGCACCTGCTGTAGCTCGTGGCCCACGCCGCCACCCTCGCGTGCTTGGCGATGGCGCAGGATCATCGCCTGCACCACCTGATCAGCGAGCAGCTTCAGACCGTTGCGTTGGAGCTCCGTCAACTGTGCGGGGCGGTTGTCCACCACGCAGAGCGAACCCAGCACCGATCCGTTGGGGTGTACCATGGGGGCCCCGGCATAGAAGCGCACTCCGCCGGGAGCGGTGACGTGGGGGTGGTCTGAAAACCGTTCATCCAAGCTGGCATCCTCTACCACCATCACATCCGTGCCCAGGATGGCATACGCGCAGAAGGCCAGATCGCGGGGAGTCTCGTTCACCTCGGAGCCCACCCGGCTCTTGAACCACTGGCGCTCCCGATGCACCAACGACACAAAGCCCATCGAGACGCCACAGAGCGCAACGGCGAAGCGGGTGAGGTCGTCGAAGACCTTCTCAGTGGCGCTGTCCATAATGCCCAGCGCGTCCAGCGTGGTGATGCGTCGATGTTCGTCCGGCGGGACGGGCGCCGAGATCATAGGGGCTTCTCCAACAATCGCCGGGCGATGGTCTGGAGGGTGTTCCGAGCCACCGGCTTGGTCAGGAATTCGTCGAAGCCCTCGGCCAGGCAGGCGCGGCGGATCTCCGGCTCCTGGTGGCCGGTGAGCGCGGTAACCCTAGGCATGGTGGAGGGAAAGGCCCGACGAAGCTGGGCAAGTAGCTCTCTTCCGCCCACCCCCGGCATCTCCAGGTCCAGAAAGGCCAGATCAAAGAGATAGCGATCCATCAGGCGGTGCGCCGCCTCGGCATCGGCCGCCGTCAGCACCCGGAAGCGCTTGCCATTCTCCAGAAAGCGGCTGAGAAGGTGCCGCATGTCTGGTGTGTCGTCCACCACCATCACCAGCGGAGTGGGGTCCACCCAGCTCTCCACGATGGACTTCAGGATCCGACGCCCCACCGGCTTGGTGTGGTAGTCGTCAAAGCCCACTTCGCGGCAGCGCTGCTCCACATTTTTGGTGGCGTGTGCGGTCAGCGCGATCACCGGCGTCCGCAGGTGGCCCATCTTCTTCTCGCGGAGACGCATTGCCGCGGTGGCCTCCATCCCGTCCATGACCGGCATGTCGATGTCCATGATCACCAGCGCGTAGTCGCGGCGCTCCGCCAGCTCCACCGCCTGCCGACCATCGGTGGCCACCTCTACGGAAAAGCCCATTCCTTTCAGGTACTTCTGCACCACCATCCAGTTGTCCTGAGAGTCATCCACCACCAGAATCGGGCGGGAGCGGCCGGAGAGTCCGGCGGGCTGCACCGCCGGCACCACCAAGGGCTGGGCCACATGGCTGCGCAGGCGGGCCAGAAGGCGACGGGGTCCAAAGGGACGATGCAGGAGATCATCAAAACCCTCGCCGGTCGCTCCGGAGCCCAGGCGGGTGATGCCCACCACCTTGACCCCCGAGCTGCGGAAGGGACGCACGCGCTCCTCGGCCTCCACATCGGCCACGATCAACTCGGGAAGGACGCCGGTAGGACGAACATTCTCCCAGGAAACCGCGGTGTAGCCGCCCGCGTCGATGTGGCGCATCAGCTCGGCCCGCTCCACTGGATCGGTGCTGCAGACCCAGATTTCCCCCGGCACCCGATGGATGGGATCGGCCACATGGTTGGGCACCCGCCGGAGCGGCAGGAACACCCGGAAGGTGGTGCCCACCCCGCGGGCACTCTCGACGGTGATCTCGCCGCCCATCTGCAAGACCAGCGAGCGGGAAATGGTAAGGCCAAGGCCAGTTCCTGCATAGGAACGGGTGCGCTCTGCCCGGAAGAAGCGGTTGAAGAGCTGCTCCTGGTCAGCGGCGGAGATGCCGATCCCGGTGTCCCGGATCTGGATGACCAGGCGCGGGGTGGACTCGGCGCTCAGGTCCACCGCCAGCTCCACCGAGCCACGATCTGTGAACTTGATGGCGTTGGAGAGCAGGTTTACCAGC
>JBEIQS010000289.1:0-6118 GCA_040376425.1 Alphaproteobacteria bacterium
CATGCCGTAGTCTTCTTGCCGGAGAGCTTGATGGAGTCCAGCTCCACCTCCGGCAAGCGCGCATAGGCCGGTTCTTTCCCCGTCTTTTCCTTGTAGAGGCGGCGAATGGTGGACCAGACCTCGGTCTGTTCCAAGCCCTGCTCCTTCTCCCGCGCCAGCTCGCGGCGGATGCGCGCCTCGGGCAGGGGCTGGGGGAGCTTCTGGAGGACTTCAAGCACCGCGGTCAGCGTTTGTGAGGCTTCCGAAGCCGGGTTTCCGTTCTTGTTGTAGCGAAGCAAGTCGCCGTCCAACGCGAGGCTGCGCCCCACCAGTGCCGCCACCTGCTCCTGGAAGGCCGCATTACGGCTGGCAAAATAGCCTGCGTTGTAGTCTGCGAACCGGTAGGTGGGGCTGTCATAGCCCGCCTCCCAGCCCAACAGCCGCTGCGCACCATAGTGCATACAGCCCTGCCGCGTGTACAGGCTGTCCCGCACCAGCGCCACCTCGGTTCCGTGCGTACGCGCGTGCTTTTCCGCGAGGTCCACCTTCACCTGCATGCAGCCGGAGGTGGTGATGGGGTTCAGGTCGTCCAGATCCAGGCCCACAATCTGGGCGGCGGACTCCATAGTCCGCAGCGGCTCAGGCAATTTTGAGCGATAGTGGGCGATAAAATCCTGGAAGGTGACGTCCACATCCTTCTCGGTCTTGGCGGCGCGCAGGCGCTCAGAGTAGCTGGCCGCTGTGGGCGAGGGGCGGCTGTCCAGCACGGCCTTCAGCCCCGTGGCCATTGCCCATCCCGGAACCTTGGACATCGATGTCTGTTTTTCCTCGATCCACACATCCACCATCTCGCCGATGCCCGGTACCGCAGGATCGGTCTGGTAGCCGCTCTCCTGCTCGATGGTCGCCACCACCGAGCAAAGGTTCCCGTTGGTGACCGGAATATCATCCAGCTTCAACACCGCCTCCAGATCGGTGGCCCAGGGCTTCCGGTCCTTGATGCGGTCGGAGGGAAAAGCGAGGTACACCCTTTCGGAAGCCACCGGGCGCTGCTCAAAGGGCAGCACCGGCGGGGGTGCAGGGTCGCTACAGGCCAGCAGGAGCAGAAGCATGATTCAATCTATACACCTTCAGGGCTCCCGTCCTTCCTGCGCAATCAGGCCCCAGTCGTAGGGGATGTAGCCGGGACTGAGGTCCGCAGGCAGGTCTGGCCGATAGCGACGGACAAAGGCCACCACTCCGCCAGCCGACTCAAAATCACCTTGATACCACTCAAAAATCTGGGACACCATCAGCATGGTGCCGTCCACGTAGACCTTGGAGGGGTCACGACAGAACTCCAGGGTTCCCGCCTCTAATTGCTGCTCCAGCCTCTCCGGAACAAAGGCCTCCTGTGGAAGCCGGGGGCAGCCCACCGAGTCACAGTTCAGTGCGAAGTGGATCCGGGGGTCTCCAAAGCCGTCCCGAATGATGTCGTTTTCCAGATAGTGGAGGGACATCCACTTGTTCCCCACAGTCACCTGCGTCAGGTAGAAGAAGGACAATAGCATCCACCGGCTCTGGTTTACACTCTTCAGCCCCGGTCGGTTGATCACACCCTCGATCACGTAGGCGTTGTAGGCATTCAGGTAGTAGGCAAGCTGATCGTCGCGGGTGGGAAAGCGCTCCGGGTGAATCCGGGGCGAAGAGGCTGCAATTTTGGCAAGATATGCGTCGATGCCATCACGATGCTGCTGGAGACCTTTGTAGTCTACCTTACCGGCCGAATCGACGTAGGTGGAGAGCGTTTGGGTCCACAGGCTGTGGGAGAAGGGGCCGCTGGGGGTGGGGGCGGCGCAGGCGGTCCAGAGAAGGATGAGCATGCGGCAGCCTATATCGCACCGTGGCGGACGGGCCCCTACTCCCGACTGTGCTCCAGCACCCGCTTCAAAAAGCTGCGGGTGCGGGCCTGCTGCGGGTTCCCCAGGACCTGCGCGGGGGGCCCCTGCTCCAACACCACCCCTTGATCCAACATCACCACTTCAGAGGCCACCTCTCGCGCAAAAGACATCTCGTGGGTGACGATGCACATACTCCGGCCCTCTTCGGCCAGATCCCGGATCACCCCCAAGACCTCGCCCACCAGCTCCGGGTCCAACGCCGAGGTGGGTTCATCAAAAAGCAGAAGCTCAGGCTCCATCATCAGGCAGCGCGCGATGGCCACCCGCTGCTGCTGCCCCCCTGAAAGAGACTCCGGCCAGGCCCGGGCCATCGCCGACAGGCCCACCTTCTCCAACAGGGAGCGGGCGCGCTCCTCGGCATGGCCCGCCCCCTCCCCCCGCACCACCCGGGGCGCAAGCAAGAGGTTGTCCAGCACCCGCAGGTGCGGAAAGAGGTGAAAACGCTGGAAGACCATGCCCACCCGCGCGCGGTGGAGGCGCAGGCTCTCCGCATCCTCGCCCAGTGGCCGGCCCCGGAACCGCACAGCGCCGCCGTCAGGACGCTCCAGAAAGTTCATGCACCGTAGCAGCGTGGACTTTCCGCAGCCCGAAGGCCCCACGATGGCGACGACTGAACCCGCATGAACCCGCAGATCCACCCCCCGCAAAACCTCGTGGGCGCCGTACTTCTTGGTGACCTTTTGTAGTTCGATCAGGGCTGCGTCCACTCAGTCCCCCGCCCTACGAATGCCCACCGACAGCCGACGCTCCAACCAGGCGGAGAGGCGGGCCAACGGCAGGGTCATAAGAAAGTAGGTCAGGGCCACCCCCGGCCAGATGCTCAAGGGATCGGCGTAGCGACTGGAGAGTTCTTGCCCGGTGCGGGTCAGCTCGGTCATCCCCATCACACTCACCAGCGACGACTCCTTGATCAAGGCGATGGCCTCGTTGGTCAGGGGCGGCAGAGCGCGCCGGAAGGCCTGCGGCACCAACACATAGCGCAACACCTGAAAGCGAGACAGGCCCAGGGCCGCTGCCGCCTCGGACTGTCCCGCATCGATCGAGCCCAGGGCGGCCCGCAAAATCTCCGAGATGTAGGCCGAGGCATTGATGGAGAGCGCCAGCACCGCGGTGGTGCTGTCAGTCAGCGAGAGGCCGAAGCTGGGGAGGACGAAGTACAAAAAGAAGACCTGGACCAGCAGGGGGGTACCGCGCAACAGCTCCACCCAGGCGGCAGCGGGCAGACGCAGCAGTGCCAGGCGGCTGCCGCGGGCCAGGGCCAGCAGCAGCGCCATCGGCAGCGCACACAGAAAGCTACTCATTGACAACAACAGTGTCCAGCGGGCCCCCAGCAGCAGCAGGGGCAGGCTGTCCACAAGCCGATCCAGCCGGAAGTGGGTGGCGGCACTGCCCGCCGCGGGCGTGGCCGTCCCCAGGTACTTCTGCTCCAGGGCGCGCAGGCTGCCATCGGCCGCCATCCCGGAAAGAGCAACATCCACGGCCTCTTTCAGATCGCGACGCTCCGGCGCAAAGACGATGCCCCAGCTCTCCGAATTCAGACTGCTGCTGCCCAGCTTCAGGTCCGGAAAACTCTGCCGCAGCATATAGGCAAAGACCGGTCGGTCCCCGACCGCCACATCCAGCCGCCCGGTGCGGAGATCGGCAAGTGTCAGGTCTACGGTAGGATATTTGACCAGGGTCACCTCGGGGTGCGGCTCCAACAGGTACTGCCCGGTGGTGTTCAGCCCCACCCCCACCCGCTTTCCCTTCAGCCCGGCGATGTCGGGGATCGTCGTGTCGCCGTTCCGTTGGACAATGGCCTGACCGGCCTCCAGATAGGGCACTGAGAACAACATGGACTGCCGACGCTCCTCGGTGATGGTCACCGAGGCGATCACCGCGTCGAATTTCCCCGAGAGCAGGGCCGGAAAGATGCCGTCAAAGGAGGAGTTTACCCAGGTGATGTCGCAACCCAGACGTTGGGCCACCTGCTGCCCGAGCTCGATCTCGTAGCCGCTGTACTGCTCGCCCACTTTGCTGGAAAAGGGCGGAAAGGTGGCGTCCGTGCCCACGGTCAGCGTGCCGCTGGGGCAGGGATTGGCCAGGGCGACCGCCCACAACAGGCTCAGCATGGGGTGGGGGCTCTCTTCAGAGCCGCAGCTCCTGGTAGGAGATTCCGAAGGGGATCGCGAGGTTGTTGGAAACCTGGACTTCCCCAAACTTCCCGGAGCTCAGCTCCACACCGGCGCCCACCTTGAAGTTGGCGATGTCCACCTTGGCGCCCAGGTCCACGCCGTGGGCCGACGAAAAGGTGACTTTGAAGCTCTTGGCAAACCACACCCGGTGGGCAACGGCCTTGCCACGCAGGTTTTGCCAGAGGGTCTTGTTCTTTTCGCGCAGAAGATCGGCGAAGTAGTCAATGCGGGCCGGATCCCATCCGTCAATATAAACGGCTTCTACTTCTTCAATGTCGTAGTTTACGTTCACTTCAGAGGTGAAATTGCTGTGCAGATCGAGGCCGACGGCAGGCAACTTCACGTTGGGTTTGACCACCACCGCACTGCTCATGGAGCCGGTGTCAATGTCGGCACGCGCACGCGTTGGCTCGCCCAGCTTCAGACCTGTCTCTTCCAGGTAGTCGTGGACCTGACCATAGAATTGAAACCAGCGGGGTTGCAGCACCGGCAGGCGCACCTCATAGAGTGAGCCGGGGCGATCCTGCCCCTCCACCGCACTTCCCAACAGCCACACATCGTTGCGCTTCAACCACTGCTGCATCTGCGGCATCGACACCTCCCACCATCACTAACACACTTCCGTAGAAGCTTATAGCTCCTCCCCCACCGCCCAACGCAAATGCAATTCAGCGCGGTGAACCTCGCTCTGTGCCCCCACCACCGCCCGTTGTGCGCCCACCCGTGCCAGTCGGGCAGCCGCCAGCTCCGTATACAGGGCCGCACCCGCCTGGTAGCGGGCCTCTACCAGACGCAGTGCCTCCACAGAAGCCTGCTTCTGACGTTCGGAAGCCCGCAATATCGCCTGTGCCGCATCCCGACGGGACAGGGCATCAGCAAGCTGACGGCGCACCTGCCATTGCGCCTCTTCCAGCCGCAGCTCAGCCGCCCGCTGCGCCTGCTCCGCCTGGCTTCGTCCACTGTGGGTATTACCACGATCCAGGATAGCCCCTGTGAGTTGCAGGGCGGCCGTCGCGACTCCAGTCACTTCGGACGGGGTCAGTGGATTCACTGAGCCGGACATCCCCAGGTTGGCCTGCAGGGTGGGGCGCAGGCCCGCCTTCTCCTCCTCCACGGCCGCCACCGCCTGCTCCATCCGGGCCTCGGCCGCCATCAATTCGGGACGCTGCCGCAAGGCGCGCTCGGTGAGTACGGCCAGATCGCCAGTCAGCGGGCCCGACGCTTCAGGGGGGTGCATGTCCCAGGATTGAATAGGATCCAGGCGCAGAAGACTCAGCAACAACAGCTCGGTGGAGCGGGCATCCCGCTGCGCCCTGAACAGACCGGCCTCCGCCTCCGAAACCACGGCCTCCTGCTGGAGCTGATCCGCCTGGGTGCGCGCGCCCGCCCGGACCAGCGCCTGGATCTGCTCCAAGGCGGCCTGCTCGCTCTGTACCCGGCTCTGCTCCACCTCCACCGCCGCATTTGCCTCCCATAAGAGCAGGAGACTGTCGGAGAGGTACAGCAGAACCTGCTGTTGTTGTACCCGGACATCTTGCTCCGCCGCACGCTGAGCAGCGGCCGCCTGCCGCAGGCGCGCGCGGGAGGCCCCGCCTGCATAAAGCGGCAGGTTGCTGTCCAGCCCCGCCCCCAAGAGGGTGGCGACCCCGTCGGGACTGCCGGAGGCACGCAGCTCGGCCGAGTAGCCCAAGTCGGGATCCCAGGCGTGTCGGCGCTGCTGGTGGAGCAGCTCGGCCTGCCGACGCACCGTCTCGGCAACTTGGAGATCCACCCCCAGCGTCAGCACGCGCGCCCGCAGGTCGTCGTAGCTGAGGTCGTGCTCGGGCTCGGCCGAAAACACCAGCGAAAGAAGGACGAGCATCATTGGAACCTCAGGGCCTCGATGGGCTCCAAAGCGGCGGCACGCCGCGCCGGCCACCAGCCGAAGAGCACGCCCACCCCCACCGAAAAGCCCATCGCCAAAAATATACTGGAAACCGTCACTTCGGCCGCCCAGCCGGTGAGCTCGCGCAGCAGCGCGGTCAC
>JBEIQS010000281.1:0-6591 GCA_040376425.1 Alphaproteobacteria bacterium
CACCCGGCCCATCGACTCCGCTGCCAAAAGCGCAAAGGTAAACAACTCTTCCGTCGCCAGGCTCCCCTCTGGCTCCAGCGGCTGCAGCTCTACGGAAATGAGCTCGGCCAGCTCCACCGGCGGCGCTTCCCGCCAGCGGATCACCTCGCCCTCCCGCACAAACCGGTCATCCACCTCCACTTCTGCGCTGACCCGCTCCCACCAGGTGTCAAATTCCTCCGTGCTCAATACGCCCAGGCTGGTCAGCCAGGAAGCAGCGACTTCCCGGCTGCACTCCACCTCCTCCATCAGCTCGGCCAGGGCGGCCAGGGGATCGTCGACCACCAATTTTCGCAGCTCCCCGGGCTCCGCCACCCCCAACATCACCCCGCCTTTTGCCGGACGGGCCTGACGAAGGGCTGCTTTGGGAACCAGAAACCGCTGGTCGGCGCGAGCGGCCAGGACATGCTGATCCTGCACCTGTTGCACCCGGAACACACCAAACACCGGGTGCTGGAGGAGATCGCCGGGCTGGGGGTCAAGCTGGATCATACACCGCTCCGCAACAGCCCCCTTCTATATCGTACCAGCGACGGATGGGGTAGGCACAAGGGCGCGGCAGAGGAAGCCTCTTTCAGATAAGTGGATCCGATGATTGAGATCCGCGATCCGCTCCACGGGGCGATCACCATCGGCGCCGCAGAGGCCGCCATCCTGGACCATCCCTTCGTACAGCGCCTTCGCGGTATCAAGCAAATGGGCTTCTCCGAGCTTCCTTTTCCGGGTGCCGTCCACAGCCGCTATGCGCACTCCCTTGGCGTGATGGAGCTGGCAGGTCTGGCCTTTGACCAGCTCTTTTCCCGAGGAGAGCTGCCAGAGGAACAACAGCGCTGCTTCCGCCTTTTGGTGCGGGTGGCCGCGCTCTGCCACGACCTGGGGCACGCGCCCTTTTCCCACTGCACCGAATTTGCGATGCCACCCCTAAAGCAGCTTGGCATCGACGCCTATGATCCCGAGCTGGTGGGGCACCGCCTGGAGGAGAAGGCCACCCACGAAGACTACACCATCGCCGTGCTCACCCGCAGCTCGCTGGCGCGCACCATCGCCTGGCACCTGCCCTTTTCCGGACAGCACGTCGCCGCCCTGATCAGCCGAGAAGTCCGCAGTCCCGATGGTCTTTTCAAGGTTGGTAATCTGGATTACAGACAGGTCCTGTCTCAGCTCATCTCCAGCGAGGTGGACGTCGATCGCTTGGACTATCTTGCGAGAGACGCCTATTATTCTGGTGCCGCCTATGGCACGGTGGACAGCCGCTGGCTGCTGTCCAACCTGGGCTGCCGGGTGGTGGATGGGGTACCCACCCTGGTGTTGGATCACCGGGCCATCCACGCCTTCGATCACTTCATGATCGCCCGCTACCATATGTTTGTGATGGTCTACTATCATCACAAATCGGTATGTTACGAAGAACTGCTTCGAAAACACTTCAACTCCCCGGAGTGTCGCTGGCGCTTCCCGGAGGAGGTGGAGGACTACCGCGACATGGACGACGTGACGATGCACGCCTACCTACGTAGCTGTCGCGACGAGTGGGCAAGAAGAATCTGCGAACGACGCCCCTTCCGCCGGGCGATCGAACGGCACGGAACCCCTCGGGAAGTGGGGTTGAAGGAGGCGGAGGAGCGGCTGCTGGATGCCGAGATCCCCTACCTGCACACCTCCTCCGTCAGCCAACTCTCCCGCTATGCGGGCAAAAAACGAAGGTCTGCGGCTCCGATCTATGTACAACGGCGTCTGCCGGGCGGGCCGGAGGAGCTGCTGCCCCTGGAACAGGCGACGCTGATTTTTGACCGGTACAAGCAGGAACATCACGTCGCACGCCTCTACGTGCCCGAGGAGCGCATGGCGGACGCACAGGCGCTGCTGCGCAGTCTGCCGCCGGAATAACGGGATCCTGACAAGCAAAAAGGGCCCCGATCCGATAGAAGCCGATGCGCCAGGGAGGTTCCATGTCCCGTCGCCTATGCCTGCTCTCCGTCTCCGACAAAACCGGCCTCGATGTTCTGGGTCACGCGTTGGTGTCCCAGGGCTACGAAATCCTCTCCACCGGCGGCACCGCTCGGGCCCTGGCCAAAGCGGGTGTCCGCTACATCTCGGTCTCGGACTTCACCGGCTTCCCGGAGGTCTTTGACGGACGGGTCAAGACGCTGCACCCGCGCATCCACGGTGGCATCCTCGGCCGCCGCGGTCAGGACGATGCGGTGGCCGATGCGGCCGGAATCAGCTGGATCGATCTGGTGGTGGTGAACCTCTACCCCTTTGCCAAGGCCCTGGCCGATGCCGTGGGCTACGACGAGCAGGTGGAGCAGATCGACATTGGCGGCCCGGCGCTGATCCGGGCCGCCGCCAAGAACCACGCCCATGTGACGGTGGTGGTGGACCCCTCCGACTATCCCCGGTTGATCGAGGCACTTCCCTCCCCCTCTCTGGACCTGCGCCGCGAGCTGGCCGCCCGCGCCTTCCGCCACACCGCCACCTACGACGCGATGATCGCCTCCTGGTTTGAACGGCAGGTGGGAGAGGAGAGCCTGCCCCGCGAGCTGAGCCTGAGCCTGGAGAAAATCCAGGATCTCCGCTACGGAGAGAACCCCCACCAGCGTGCGGCCTTCTACAGCACTCAGGAGGGGGGCCGCTCGCTGTCACGCGCGCGCCAGCTCGCCGGAAAGGAGCTTTCCTTCAACAACCTGGCCGACCTCGACGCCGCTTTGCGCTGCGCTTTTGAGTTTACCGAGCCGGCGGCCGTCATCGTCAAGCATGCCAACCCCTGCGGCGCGGCCATCCACCCCTCCCTGGCCACGGCCTACAGCCTGGCCCTCTCCGGCGATCCGGTGAGCGCCTATGGTGGAATCCTGGCCTTGAACCGACCGATGGACAGCGCCACGGGCAAGGCGCTGGTGGACTCCAAGGTCTTCTTTGAGGTGATCGCCGCCCCGGGCTTTGCGCCCGATGTACTGGAGATGCTGGCACCCAAGAAAAACCTGCGGATCATGGAGCTTCCCGTGGATTGGATGCAGAGTCGGCCCGCCGGCTTTGACTGCAAGCGCATCCAGGGGGGGTGGCTGATGCAGGACTGGGACATGGGCAAGGACACGGACTGGCGCCCGCTGGTGCGCAACCCCTCTACAGAAGAGAGCCGTGCCCTTCGTTTTGCCTGGGCGGTCTGTCGCAACGTGAAGTCGAACGGCATCTGTCTGGCGCGCACCGAAGGGCCAGGGGTGGTGCTGAACGGGGTGGGTGCCGGGCAGATGAGCCGGGTGGACTCGGTGCGTCTGGCCGTCCAAAAAGCGACCCGACCGACGCCGGGCTCGGTGCTGGCCTCCGATGCCTTCTTCCCCTTCGCGGACGGGGTCAAACTTGCGGTAGAAGCTGGGGTTTCTGCCATTGTGCAGCCCGGCGGGAGCATCCGCGACGCAGAGGTGGTCGACACCGCCTCGGCAGCCGGTGTGGCGATGGTGATGACCGACGTCCGCCACTTCCGGCATTAGACCATGAAAATTCTCCTCGTCGGCGGGGGCGGCCGCGAACATGCCCTGGCCTGGGCTCTTCACCGGCATGGCCACAGCCTGACTTTTACCGATGACAACCCTGCTTTTGCTGCGTTGGGTACGGTACGCAGTGGCGATCCACTCGCCCTCGCCGCCGCAGTGGATCTGGTGGTGATCGGACCGGAGGCGCCGCTGGCGGCCGGCCTGGTGAACCGCCTTCACACGGTGGGCATCCCGGCCTTCGGGCCCACCGCCGATGCCGCGCGCTTGGAGAGCTCCAAGATCTTCGGAAAGCGCTTCTGCGCCCGCCAGGGCCTCCCCGCTCCCGGCTTTACCGTGGTGGAAGCGGGAAGTTCCTACACCGCGACCGAGGCGGGGGTGGTGAAGTTGGATGGTCTGGCCGCCGGCAAGGGCGTGTGGGTCTGCAACAGTGCGGAAGAGACGACGGCGGCCGTGCGCATGGCACAGCAGAGCCGCCCCGACGCGGCCGTGCTGATCGAGGAGAAGCTGTCCGGGCGCGAGCTGTCGCTGCTGGCGATCTCCGATGGGGAGCGGGTGGTGTGTCTGCCGGGGGCGCGCGATCATAAACGACGCTATGATGGAGACCGGGGCCCTAACACTGGCGGCATGGGGGCCGTGGCGCCCGTTCCCGTTCCGGAATTGGCGCGCTGCGAGGCCCTGATGGCGCAGGCGGTGGCCGGGATGGCCACCGAAGGCACCCCCTTCCGAGGGGTGCTCTATGGCGGCTTCATGCTGAGCCCACGCGGACCGGAGCTATTGGAGTTCAACGTCCGCTTTGGCGATCCCGAGTGCCAGCCCTTGATGATGCTGTGGGCAGAGGATCCGGCACCCTGGTTCTACGGGGCGGCAACCGGGAAACTACCGCCTGGAAAGCCAAAGATGTTTGACGGGGCGGCCTGTTGTGTGGTGGTCTGCGGGGAAGGCTACCCGGATCGCCCGGCCCATGCGCCGATCCTGGCCCTGCCTGCCGATCGCGACGATGCGGTCTGTTTTCAAGCAGGAACCAAGCGGATTGACGGGCAGCTCTGGGCCACGGGCGGGCGGGTGCTCGGTCTCACGGCGCGGGGCGCCACCCCCGAAGAAGCCCGCCAACGGGCCTATGGCATGACCCACGAGCTGCGCTTTGAAGGCGCATCCTGGCGCCTTGACATCGGAGCCTGAAGCCTCCCATCCGGCGCCGGGACTGGTGGTGTACCAGCCCGCCCGCGCCTACCGCTTTGGGGTGGAGGTGTACCTGCTGTCGGCCTTTGCCCTGCGCGGAGGCACACCCAACACGGCGGTAGACCTGGGGGCTGGAAGCGGCGTTCTGGGCCTGTTTCTGGCGCGGTGGGGGGCACGGGTGACGCTGGTGGAGCGGGAGGCCCGCTGGGCCCCGCTGCTGCGGCGCTCGATTGAAGAGAGCGGGCTCTCCGCGCAGGTGGAGCTGGTGGAGGCCGACCTGCGCAGCCTGGATCCCCTGCCCCGCGCCGATCTGGTGATCTGCAATCCCCCTTGGTTTCCTGCGGATCAGCCGCGCTCCGAAGATCCCTGGCGTGCCAACGCACGTTCCATGTTGCATGGCGACGTGGTGGACTTCGCCAGGGTGGGCTTGAGCATCGCATCGCGCTTGTGTATGGTGACCCGGCCCGAGCGGGAGGGAGCGCTGCGGCAATTCTGCCGGGAGAGCGGGGCACGCTGGACGCGGCGCTGCGCCTGGGGCGAAAGACTGTTGTTACTGGAGTTACAACGAGGCGAATCGCCTGTCGAGGTGAAGGATGGGCCGCAAAAACACGACCAGCGGCCGGCACCCACCCTGCCGGTGGAGGAAACGCTGAGCATCGAAGAAGCTTACGGTGCGGCCGGCATGTCGCCCCCGCGGGCCGACCACGGCAGCAGCGCCGGGCGCCGCTCCAGTTGAAGTCCCAGGGCACGGCCTGAGTCGAGAATCTGCTCAAAATCGTGGGAGATCGTGGCGCCTGCCTTGCGGGTCACCTCGTCCTCCGTCGGCAGGTCAAAGTCGTTGGCGCCGTAGCGGATCCCCAGGAGCGCGTCCTGGTTGCGGGTGAGGACCGAGGTGCGGATGTGGACGATATTATCGAGGTAGATTCGGCAGATGGCCAGCCAACGCAGGTACTCGCCCAGCGGCACCTCCTGCCCGCCCAGCTCGGTGTGGTAGGGCTTGTAGGTCCAGCAGAGAAAACTGGAGAGACGCCCCTGGTTCTCGTCCTGAAAGCGGCGCAGGCGCTCCAGGTGGGCCAGGCGCTCCTCCAGGCTCTCGTCAAAGCCGATGACCATGGTGCCGGTGGAGCCCATGCCCGCGTCCAGGATGGCCTGCTGCGCGGCATAGTAGTCTTCCACCTTATATTTTCCGGGGCTGTGGCGCAGTCGAAAGCTGTCCACCAGGATCTCCGAGCCGCCGCCGGTGATCCAGCGGGTGCCGCAGTCGGCAAACATCTTTGCCGCCTCCGCATAGGGCACCTTGTTTCTTTTGGCAACAAACATAAATTCCGCGACCGTCATCTCGTAGAAGGTCATCTCCGGGTAGCGGGTGCGGACGCGGGAGAAGAGATCGGTGTAGTGCTCGATACCCAGGTCCGGGTGGAAACCTCCGTTGAAGCCCACCATCTCGCCGCCCAGCGCACGGACCGCGTCGATCAAACCGCAGACCTGATCAAAGCTGAGCAGGTACGTACCTGATTGTCCCGGCATTTTATAGAAGGCACAGTAGTCGCAGCGGGCCACACAGACGTTCGTGTAGTTCACGATGGCCATGATCAGGTAGGTGGCCCGGTCCGGGGTGTGGTAGCGGGCCCGCACGATAGCCGCCAGCTCCATCAGCTCGGCATCCGACGCCTGCTTCCACAGCGCCTCCGCCTCCGCCGCGTGGATGCGCCCTCCGTCCGCCAAGCGCTGCTTCAGAGATTCCCACATGACCACCTCCGCCGGCCTTCTATCCCCGTCGGCGTTGCATCGCCTCCTCCTCCACACGGCTCCTCGGGCCGCTTCAAGAACAGATCCCTCCTGAATGATACAAGAATTTTACAATAAAAAATCACCTTATTCCTAC
>JBEIQS010000243.1:0-8104 GCA_040376425.1 Alphaproteobacteria bacterium
CGGCGGTTCCAATACCCCCGAACGCTATTGGACCTTTCTGCAGGAGGGCACCGACGCCGTCGGTCCCCTCCCCCCCGGACGATGGTCTGAGCTGCACTTCGATGCCGACCCCGCCAGTCCCGGGCGCAGCTATGTGCGCCACGGGGGCTATCTGGCAGACCCGGCGCTGAACTTTGATGCCTCCTTCTTCGGTATTTCCCCCCGCGAAGCCGAGAGCCTGGATCCGCAGCAGCGCCTGCTGTTGGAGGTGGCCTGGGAGGCCCTGGAAGATGCGGGAATCCCCGTGGAACAGGCCCGCGCGGCGAAGGCCGGGGTCTATGTCGGGGGCTTCACACTCGATTCGATGATCCTACGTTTTCAGGAGCTGGAGGCCATCGACAACCACACCGCGACCTCCTCCTCCATGACCCTTCTCTCCAACCGGATCTCCTACACCTTGGACCTGCAGGGCCCCTCCCTGACGGTGGACACCGCCTGCTCCTCCTCGCTGGTGGCCACCCACCTCGCCGCGCAGGCGCTTCGCACGGGCGAGTGTGGACTGGCGTTGGCAGGCGGGGTGAACCTGATGCTGCTCCCCAACTTCCAGATCGTGATGTGTAAAGGACGTTTTCTGGCAGCAGACGGCCGCTCCAAGACCTTCGATGTTGATGCCGATGGCTATGGACGGGGCGAGGGTGCGGGCATCGTGGTGCTGAAGCGCCTGGCCGACGCCCAACGCGATGGAGATAGGATCTACGCGGTGATCTCCGGATCGGGCGTGAACCAGGATGGCGCGACCGACGGGATCGCACAGCCCAGCGCTGCGGCGCAGGAAGCCCTGATCCGCACCGTTTGTAGCCGATTTTCTCTGGACCCCAGCCAGGTTGGCTACGTGGAGGCACACGGCACCGGCACCGCGCTGGGCGACCCGGTGGAGGTGAGCGCCCTGGGCCGGGTCTATGGCCGCTCCGGGCAGCCCGACGGACCGCGGATCGGCTCGGTCAAAGCCAACATCGGGCACCTGGAGGCCGCCGCCGGGGTGGCCGGGCTGATCAAGGCGGCCCTGGCCGTGGCCCACCGGCAGGTTCCTCCCCATCGGGTGCCCCGGCAGGTGAACCCGGCGTTGGAGCTGGAGCACTGGGGTCTGCGCCTGCCCGGTAGCCCGGAGCCCTGGCCCCTGACCGGTCCGGCGGTGGCGGTCGTCAACAGCTTCGGCTACGGCGGTACCAACGCCCACGCAATGCTCCGAGAGGCGCCGGCGTCGGCGCCCACCGCCCCCGGCCCCACCCCGCTGCTGCTGCCCCTCAGCGCCCGCAGCCCCGAGTCACTGAGCGCCCGAGCAGGTCATATTTTGAATCTCTTGGAGCAGGGCGCCGGCCTCTCCGAGCTGGCATCGACCCTGGCCTGGCATCGCAGTGCACTTCCGATCCGCGCCGCCATTCCATGCATAGATAGCCAGGGAATGCGCGAATCCTTGGAGCGCCTGCACCGCCAGGCGCCTGCGCCCACGGAGGGTTTGCAGCGGCAGGTCTGGGTCTACAGTGGCATGGGACCCCAGTGGGCCGGCATGGGCCGGGAGCTGGCCGAGCGCCCCGCCTTCCGCGCGGGGTGGGAGCAGGCGGCGGCGGCGCTGGCCCGGCACGGCGTGGACGTGGGACAGAGCCTGACTGCGCCGCAAGAGCAGGTCGCGATGCACCGCAATGATGTGGCTCAACCCTGCAATTTCGCCCTCCAGGTTGGGCTGACAGCCGAGCTGCGCGCGCATGGGCTTCGGCCGGACGCCATTGTGGGACACTCCACGGGCGAGATGGCGGCAGCCTGGGCGGCCGGCGCACTGAGTCTGGAAGAAGCGGCAAAAGTCGTGGCGGTCCGCGCCCGCTTGCAGCAGCGGGTGGCAGGTGGCGGCATGCTGGCGGTCGGTTTGGGCGAGGCCGAGCTGCTTCGCGCGCTGGAGGACGATGGAGGACCTTTGGAGATCGGGGCGATCAACTCCCCCACTTCGGTAGCGGTGTCGGGCGATGTGGCGGCGCTGGAGCGTCTGGCGGCGCGTCTGGGCGAGAAGGGTGTGTTTGCACGGCGCATTCGCGGCGAGGTGGCCTACCACAGCGCACAGATGGACCCGATCGAAGCCGAACTACAGGCCGAACTGGCCGATCTACAGCCGCAAGCACCCCGAATTCCCTTGTGGTCCACGGTGACCGGCCGGCAGGTCAGCGGCGCCGTCCACCATGCCGACTACTGGTGGCGGAACACGCGCGGTGTGGTGCGCCTCGCCGATGCCGTGCGCAACCTGAGTGCCGATGGTCCTGCGCACTTTCTCCAGGTGGGTCCTCACCCTGTGCTGGCACCGGCCCTGGCCGAGGTGGCAGGACCGCAGAGCCGTCCCCTAACGCTGCTCAGCCGCGGCGAGCCCGAGATCCCCGGCTTTGTTCAGGCGCTTGGCCGTCTATGGGAGGCCGGCGTCTCGTTGAGCTGGGAGGCCCTTGCGCCGCGTGCCGGGCGCCTCAACCTGCCCCCCTACCCCTGGCAGCGACGCCGCTACTGGCGGCAGCCCGAGGCTCCTCCCACCCATCCCCTGCTGACCCATCGTGGCGACAGTCCGGAGCCGAGCTGGACCGGTCGGGTGGACGGCGCCGGCTGGTCCTGGCTTCGCGACCACGAGGTGGGCGGAGCCGCGGTGATCCCCGGCGCCTTGTGGCTGGAAGCCATGCTCGCCGTTGCCCTTCAAGCAGCGGAAGAGTCCCAAGCGGTACTGACCGATGTCCACTTTTTCGCAGCCCTGGTCCTCGGGAATCCGGGAGAGATTCAGGAGCTTCGCAGCTCGATCACCGGGGACCGCCTCCAGGTCCATGCCCGGTCCGCGGCAGCGGGGAGCAAAGAAGGCTGGCGGCTCCATGCGGAAGCACGGGTTCAGCCCGCTGCACGTTGGGCGCCTCCGCCCGCGCTGAGTCCGGCCGAGCTGGAGGCCCGCTGCCCCCAGCCGGTGTCGGTGGAGGCGCTCTATGCCAACCTGGAGCAACGCGGGCTCCGCTACGGCCCTGCCTTCCGCGGCATCCGCAGGCTCCACCGGGGCGCGCTGGACGTACATGTAGAGGTTACGACCAATTCCCGCCTACCATTTTATGTGAATCCAGCCCAACTCGACGCTGCATTCCAAGCCCTTGTGGCCCTGCGTCCCGACGATCCGCACACGCTGATGCCCGTGGGCATTGCCCGCGCCCAGCTTCTGGCCGCCCCCGCCCCCGGTCCCTGGCAGGTCCACGGCTGCATCCGCGAGGATGCGGGGGACTTCCTGACGGGGGACCTGCACTTCCGCGACGCCGGCGGGGCGATCTTCCTGGCGATCGTGGGACTGCGCTGCCGGCGACTGGCGCGTGAAGCCCTGCCCGAGCGGTGGTGGCACCAGCCGGTCTGGGAGGCCGCCCCAGCCGCGACCGACGGCCCACGCGGCGCCACCATCTGGCGCGCTCCTGTAGTAGAGACTACGGAAGTGACCGATCTGGTGAAGGATCTGCTGCAGCACCTGCGGACCGCCCCGGAAAGTCTCCTGGTCGTCACCCAAAACGCCTGGTCCGTCCACGGATCCTCCGCAAAAAACCCCGCCCACGCCGCACTCTGGGGCGCAGGCCGGGTGGCCATGACCGAGCTGCCGCAGCTTCACCTGCGCTTGCTGGATGTGGACGAAGACCAGTCCGATGATCGCCTGCTCTCGGCGATCGGCAGCGAAGAAGAAGCCGCGGTACGCGGCGGGCAGCGCTATGTGGCCCGTCTGCACCGGGCCCGGCACCCGGCACAGCCCCCGGTGACGCGCCGCGTGCCAGCGGGCGCCTGTCCGGTCCGACTGGTCGCAGGCGCCTCTGGCTCGCTCGACGACCTGCACTTCGTGGAGTCCCCCCGTGAGGAGCCGGGTCCCGGAATGCTGGAGGTGGAGATCGAGGCTGCCTCCCTCAATTTCAAGGACGTGATGAAGGCCATGGGGCTGCTGGACGCCGACGCGCTGGAGCAGAGCTATCTGGGCAGCGACTTGGGGATGGAGGCGGTAGGAAGGGTGCTTCGCTGCGGTACAGGCACCACACAGCCGGCAGGCACCCGGGTGCTGCTGTATCGCGGGGGCTGCATCCGCAGCCACACGCTGGTCTCTGAGAATTTTGTGCTGCCGTGTCCCGAGGACTGGACCGTGGAACAGGCCGCCTCCTTTTTTGTTACCGCCACTGCCTGGCACGCGCTAGTGGACGTGGGCCGGATTCGCCCGGGAGAGACGGTGCTGATCCACTCCGCCGCCGGTGGGGTGGGGCTGGCGGCCGTAGGCATCGCCCGGGCCTTTGGCCTGCGGGTGATCGCCACCGCCGGAACCGAGCGGAAGCGGGCCTGGCTGCGGGAGCAGGGGCTGGACCTGGTCCTGGACTCGCGCACGCTGGACTTCGCCGAGGAAGCCCGAAGGGCCACCGGGGGACGAGGGGTGGACATCGTGCTCAACGCCTTGGCCGGTCCCGCCATTGAGCAGGGTCTACGCGCTCTTGCACCGGGCGGGCGCTTTTTGGAGCTGGGGAAGAAGGACCTTGCGGACCACCGAAGCCTGATGATGGGCGCCTTCAACCGTAGGCTGACGTTCTCCGCGATCGACCTGGATCGGGCCGCAACCGAGGAACCCGGCTACTTCAAACCACTGGCCCTGCAGGTGGTCCAGGCCTTCACCGATGGACGCCTTCGCCACCTTCCAGCCCGGTTTTTTTCCGCCGATGACGTTATTCCGGCCTTCCGGGCCCTGGCCTCTGGGGATTGGATCGGCAAGGTGGTGATCGGGATGCGCCAGGGCAGTATCACCGTATTTCCAAATCAAACCTCGACTTTCCGGCCACGCCGCAACCGGAGCTGGTTGGTGACCGGGGGCTTGGGCGGCTTCGGCTTGGGCATGGCGGGCATGTTGGTGCGCGCCGGCGTAAGCCGGGTGGTGCTGTGCGGACGGCGGGGGATCGTAGAGGATAAAGCTGCTCTTACTGCATTGCAGCAGCAGGCAGAGGTGGAGGTGGTCGGCTTGAATGTGACCCACCGGGCGGCCGTTGACCGCCTGGTGCAGCACATCGAGGCGAGCCGGATGCCGCTGGGCGGGGTGATCCATGCGGCCAACGTCTATGCCGATCAGCCCCTCTCCGACCTGGACGCCGCCACGCTGGAACGGGCGCTCGGAGCCAAGGCATTGGGAGCTTGGAACCTGCACCTTGCTACCGAGGGTCTGGATCTGGAGGCCTTCCTGCTGTGCTCCAGTGTAGCCGCGCAGGTCGGAAATCCCGGCCAGGGTGCCTACGCCGCAGCCAACTGCTTCCTGGATGGACTGGCGGAGCTACGCCGCACATCTGGACTTCCCGGCACCTCCATTGCGCTGGGGGCCATCGGAGGCACGGGGCTGGTGGCGCGGGACCACTCCACCGAGCTGCACTTGCGGAGCCTGGGCCTGGCGCCGATGCCCGCCGAGCGCTTGGCGGAGGCGGTGGGCGTGGCCATGGCCGAGGGGCAGGGACGTGTAGGACTTGTGGACATCGACTGGGATCGCTGGATGGAGGCCCACCCGGCGACCCCCTGGAAGCGGCTGGCGGCGCTGAAAGAGCGAGAAAACAGCAAGTCTTCGGCTGGTTTTCGTGAGCAATTGGCGGCGCTCCCCGAGGGCGAGCGGGTGGCCGCAGCGCTGGCGGCACTTCGGGAGGCCAGTGCGCCTGTGTTTCGGATGGAGGCGGCGGCCCTGGATGGCCGACGCCCCCTTCGGGATCAGGGACTGGACAGCCTGATGGCCGTGGAGCTGTCCGCGGCGCTCCGGAGCCGGCTGAAGCTGGAAATCACCGCCATGGATCTTCTGGGAGGGCGAAGTCTCGCAGCCTTGGCCGAACGTCTGGTGGGAGCGGCTGCCAACGCAGGCGGCGCAGAGCCTCCAGCCCCAGCACCGCCGGCGTCGATCCAACCCCTCCCAAGCGCCGAAGACGAACATTCGCCTGAGCCGCTCCGCAAAAAAATCTGCGTTACGGCGCCCTACGAGGCCTTGGAGCAGCTTCGGCAGCAGGGGTCCGAGCTGTGGGCCGAGGCGTCCCCGGTGATCCTGGGCGATGAAGGCCCTATCTCCACGGCTGAGCTAGGACGGCACCTGGCCATTCTGGGATCGATGGCGGTCGCCACCCTGCATCCAGATACCGGTCAGCACGCCTATCCGGTGCATACGGCCGAGATCGAGCTGGCCGAGGAGGGGGGACCACCGGTCGAGCGGGTACGCCTGCGGGCCCGCGGGCTGAGCTGTGACCCGCAACGGCGCAGCGGCAGCGCCGAGACCGAATTGTTCGATCTTTCCGGCCGCCGGTTGGGCTCGATGCGGGTGGGCTACCATGTGATACCGATGGGGATGTTCCGCACGCTCTTTTCCGAAAAAGCGCGCTTCATCCCTCCCGGACCCGATCCCTACCGGCAACGAGAGCTACCCCGGCTATTGGAACGTGGGGATCGGAATCTGGTGATGGAGCTGGGGCCGGTGCGCGCGCAGAGCTGCCAGGGCCACTTCGACGACCTGCCCGCACTTCCTGTTTCTATTCTTGGAAGGCATGTTTTTGCGGCGGTGGCCGAGGCGGCGCGCTGCTTTGACGGACAGTCCCAGCCCCGCCTGCGCCGCGCCCGACTGCTCACCCATCGCTTCATCTGGGCGGGCGACACAGCTCGGCTGGACGTTCAACGGATCCCCGCCGGCTGGAGCTGCGACATCCGCGTCGGCCCGGAGCTGTGCGCCCGCTTCGAATTAGAGCTGGTCGGGGGTGATACATGATACATGATACATGATACATGATACATGATACATTCGCCTCAGCCGGGCGGGGCGGCCAGGGCCTCCTCCAACCTACGACGAATGGACTTTTCCAGGCGGACGGGATCGACACCCGCGACCCGCGCCGCCAGGCCCAGCTTCAGAGAGACCCGGACCAGCGCGGGCTCGGCGTGTACCTCGCCCGATACGCCCAGTCCGTGCACCTCTGCGCGGCTGCCCTTCCACTGCAACTTCGCGCCTACCCGCGCAAGATCCTCGGCAAAACCGGCAAGACGGCTCTGGGCAACGGTGGCCCCAAGGCGATGCGGAACTTCAATGTGGACGTTGGCCATGGTGACTCCTGGCGCGATTCTAACACCCATGCCGTGCCTCCGGACTACATTCGCCGCTCGGGAGCCCTGCGATGAGCCTCTTGTCCAGCATCGGCCGTACACCGCTGGTCCCCCTGTCCCGACCAGGCGGAATCCTGCTGAAGTGCGAGCACCTGAATCCAGGCGGCAGCATCAAGGACCGGATCGCACTGGCCATGGTAGAAGCTGCAGAAGCGGAGGGCCGGCTGCGGCCGGGCAGCACCATCATCGAAGCCACGGCGGGGAACACCGGCATGGGTCTGGCGCTGGTGGCCGCCCAGCGGGGCTACTCCCTGGTCTGCGTGATGCCGGAAAAGATGTCGCATGACAAGCGGGCCACCCTGAAAATGCTGGGGGCCCGGCTCGTGATCACCCCGAATGCCCCCCTCAGCGACCCCCAGAATTTTCAGAACGTCGCCCGTCGGCTGGCCGAGGAGAAGGGCTGGTGGTGGCCCGACCAATTCCGCAATCCCGCCAACCCCAAGGTCCACGAGGAGACGACCGCGGTGGAGCTGTTGGAGCAGACCGGCGGCCACATCGCGGCCTTTGTTGCGGCGGCGGGAACGGGGGGCACATTGACCGGTGTGGCACGCGCGCTGCGCCGTCACAACCCGAAAATCCGCATCATCCTTGCAGATCCGGTAGGTTCTGCGCTCGCAAGTTGGCACCGCTGCGGAGAGCCGGGACCGGAAGCCCCCTATCTGGTGGAGGGCGTGGGCTCTGGAATCCCACCAGAAAACCTGGATCTCTCCCTGGTGGACGAAGTGATCTCGGTATCCGATGCCGACAGCTTCGCCACCACCCGCAGGTTGATCCAGGAGGAGGGGCTGCTGGTGGGGGGATCCTCCGGCACCAATGTCGCCGCTGCACTACAGGTCCGGCAGCACATGCAACTTGGCGGGCCGGTGGTCACCGTACTACCAGACCACATGGACCGCTACCAGAGCCGCCCGTGGATGCAGGCCTGGCTTGAACC